>JAUZPS010000344.1 GCA_030705945.1 Bacillota bacterium | reverse complement strand
TGCAATAAACATTTTACATCAATTTTTTATATTGCAAAATATATACCTTGATTCATAAGTTGCGAAAAGTTCAACTTTGATAGTAAAATGCAGACGTATTAACTGCATTTTTAATGTAAAATCTTTTTCGCAACTTATATACCAATTACAAAAAATATTTTCCTAAAAAACTGTTTACAAGTATTTTTCTATTGGTATAATTATAAATATAATAGTTAAAAAAATAACAAAGGTGATTTATGGATAGTAATAATAGAATTGCTGTTATTGGAATAGTTGTAAGCAATCGTGAAGAGTCTGCTAAAAAGGTAAATGATATATTAAGTGGTTTTGGAAGCATCATTGTTGGCAGGATGGGTATTCCATATAAAGAAAAGGATATTTCTGTTATCTCCATAATAGTTGATGGCACTAACGATGAAATAGGAGCTCTAACGGGAAAGCTTGGTAACATTCCAGGTATAAAAGCGAAGGTCGCTCTGACATATTGATACTAAAATATCATATACTATAAATTTTAAAATTAGTGTTATATTAAAATCATTTATCTTCTACATTTTATATAAGTTATATATTTTACAATATAAAAAATGGATGTAAAATGTTTATTGAAAAATATATAATAAAGTTCTTATTATGAAAATTTTTGATCTGAGATTTAGGCTCGCCTGATCCAGGATCAGTTATTACAATTAATAATTATTAAAATTAAGAAAAATTAAATATAGCTTTAGACATAACCCGACGGGCTGGAATTATCTTAACGGAGGGGAATTGATAATGGTTGTAATGCATATTAATTCTTCTTGAAATTTAACAAGAAGAATTTTTTAGTTTTGTATACTTGGTGTTTCAAAAACTTGATATAATGGGTTTTCATCACGCAAAGCTTAAACAAGGAATTTTTTGAAACGCCCTAAACCAATAAAATATGAATTTAAAGTTACACAAGGAGGCAGAAAAATGGTTGATTATATAAATGAGGAGCTAATTTATTCACTTCTTGAAAAGTCAAAAAATGTTCAAAAAAATGAAATAAGGGAAATTGTTGAAAAGGCAAAAAAATGTAAAGGGCTTGGCCTTGAAGAAGTCGCCAAACTTCTCTATGTTGAAGATGAGGAACTTCTTAACGAAATATTTGATGGAGCAAAGTTTGTAAAAAACAAGGTTTATGGCAAAAGAGTTGTTCTTTTTGCTCCATTATATACAAGTAATGAATGCGCAAACAATTGTCTTTACTGCGGCTTTAGAAGGGATAATAAAGAGCTGCATAGAAAGACGCTGTCTTTAGATGAAATAGTTACCGAAGCAAAAGCTATAGAAGCGCAAGGTCATAAAAGAATATTACTTATATGCGGCGAACACCCTGTCAAGACTGATATAAAACATTTTACAGACGCAATGGACGCAATATACAAATCAGGCGATATTAGGAGAATTAATGTAGAAGCGGCTCCAATGAAGGTCGAAGATTACAAACAACTTAAAGAACATGGAATCGGAACTTATGTAATATTCCAGGAAACATATAACAGGGAAGTTTACAAGAAAATGCATCCTGTCGGCTTAAAAGCAGATTTTGACTGGCGAATAACGGCAATAGACAGAGCGTTTGAAGCTGGAATTGATGATGTCGGAGTCGGAGCTCTTCTCGGCCTTTATGACTACAGGTTTGAGGTTTTAGGCCTCCTCATGCATATAAACGCCTTTGAAAAAAGGTTTGGAGTAGGTCCTCACACAATTTCCGTTCCTAGGCTAAGACCTGCTTTAGGGTGGGGACTTGGTGAAATTCCTTATCTGGTAAACGATAATGATTTTAAAAAAATTGTGGCAATATATAGACTTGCCGTTCCATACACAGGAATAATTATGTCCACAAGAGAAAGCGCAAAGCTTCGTGATGAACTTCTTTCACTTGGAGTTTCCCAGATAAGCGCGGGGTCTAAAACAAGTCCGGGAGGATATGCGGAAGAAGAGGAAAAGGCCGATCAATTTGAAATCAATGATCACAGATCCCTTAGTCAGATGATTGAGACTATTTGCGACAACGGTTATATTCCAAGCTTTTGCACCGCATGTTACAGGAGATGCCGCACCGGCGAAGCATTTATGGAATACGCAAAAGAAGGCGAAATTCATGAATTCTGTCAACCTAACGCTATTCTGACCTTCAAGGAAAATCTCATGGATTATGGAACAGATAGACTTCGCGATAAGGGTAATGAAATAATTAAAAACGCGTTAAATGAAATAGATGATGAAAATATCAGAAAGTCAACAGAGGAAAAACTCAAAGAAATTGAAGCAGGTAAGAGGGATATTTATTTTTAATAACTCAATTGGGATTGGATGTGTTATATTTGAGCGATAAAGCTTTTTTAATTTTAGCTTTTAATACTGCGGGAATGCTTCTTATAAATAAAACATTGCAAAATAACAATATAAAAACAGATCTTGTTCCTGCTCCACCGGAAACTGGAACAGTTTGCGCAATAGTTGTAAGAGTAAACGAAAATGATCTGGAAACGTCAAAATCCATATTGAGTAGGGAGCAGGTTGTCTATAAGGATATTATTGAAGATAAAAAACTCAAACTTCAAGGATTAATTGATAGAAAGCTTGGTCTAGCAGTTTCTGTAGAATTCTTAGAAATTCTAAAAAAGATAGAAGCTGGCGATGATCTGAGCTATGAGGATATTGTTTATCTTTTAAAAACCGATAAACCAAAAGAGCTTGATGTTATATACGCTACAGCTGACAGAATCAGAAAAGAAATGGTTGGAGATGCAGTTGAGATAAGAGGAGCAATAGAATTTTCCAACTATTGCTGCAAGAGCTGTAAATACTGCGGTATAAATGCCACAAATGAAATTGCTGCAAGATACAGGATGACTGAGGAAGAGATTTTAGAAGTTGTTGACAATCTTCACAGAGAAGGAATTAAGACAGTAATACTGCAGTCTGGCGAGGATCCTTTGTGGAGTACGGAAAGAATTATTAAGCTAATTAGAATAATTAAAGCTAGAACAGGAATGAGGATTACTTTAAGCGTTGGAGAACTTACAAAGGAAGAGTATAAAGAATTAAAGGCAAATGGCGCGGACAATTTTCTCTTAAAAATTGAAACAACAAATAGGAAGATCTTCGAAGATATTCATCCTGATGATGATTACGACAGGCGTGTTCAGTGTTCTAAATGGCTGAAAGAACTTGGGTATATCAACGGTTCCGGAAATATAATCGGTCTGCCTGGTCAAGAGATTTCCGATATTGCCAGGGATATTATGTTCTTTAAGGAAATGGGAATCAACATGATTGGAATTGGACCATTTATTCCTGCAAAGGGAACTCCCCTGGAGAATTTACCCCATGGAAATATTGAACTTACCGTAAGAACAGTTGCAGTTACAAGGATTGTTTGCAAAAAGGTATACCTTCCCTCAACCACAGCGCTTGCTTCGCTTGACAAAGACGCGCAAGTCTGGGCTCTGAATGCGGGAGCAAACACAATAATGCTTATCAACACTCCCGAGAAATATAGAGGAAGCTATAGAATATATGATAATAAAAACATGGTAGATATGGATTCAGCTATATATGCTGTTAAAAAATCCGGAAGAAAGTTTCCTGCATATCTTAAGATTAGCAAGGAAATGAATAACGTGGACTAATTGGATGAAAATGTTGATAATTGTATGTAATAAACTTTAAATAAGCTTTTGTTATGAGTTTTTAAGAAATCAGGTGAAGTCAATAATGAGAAAAGAGCAGGATTTACTTGGCGAAAAGTCAATTTCTGATGAAGCGTATTACGGAATACAGACAGTCAGGGCTGTTGAAAATTTTGACCTTACAGGAAGACGAATACATCCCGAACTAGTTCGTGCTCTTGTGACAATAAAAAAGGCTGCCGCTATCACAAATGCAGAAATTGGTCTTTTGGATCGCAAATTATCCGAGGCAATTATTAAAGCATGCGACGAGATACTTTCGGGCGAGCTTATTGATCAATTTGTTGTTGATCCTCTTCAGGGAGGAGCCGGAACATCCGCCAACATGAATGCCAACGAAGTTATTGCTAACAGGGCGATTGAGATTTTAGGCGGACAAAAAGGTCAGTATGATTTAGTAAATCCACTTGATCATGTAAATATGTCACAATCTACAAATGATGTTTTTCCGACAGCCGTTAGAATTGCATCCATAAAAATGTTAAAGCCTGTAAGCGAACTTTTTGCAGATTTACAGACAGCGCTTCAGGAAAAAGAAGAGGAATTTTCCGATGTTCTTAAGGTTGGAAGAACCCAGCTTCAGGATGCTGTGCCAGTAATGTTAGGTCAGGAATTCGGAGCATGGGCTCAGGCAATTTCAAGGGACAGATGGAGAATATACAAGGTTGAAGAGAGACTAAGGCAGGTTAATATTGGCGGAACAGCTGTTGGAACAGGAATAAACGCTGATAAGAAGTATATTTACATGATGATTGAAAAGCTCAGAGCGCTTACGGGAATTGGCCTTGCGCGGGCTGAGTATATGATGGACCCCACCCAGAACAATGATGTGTTTGTTGAGGTGTCAGGATTACTTAAGACGGCTTCAGTAAATCTTTCTAAAATTGCCAACGACTTAAGGCTGATGTCCTCTGGGCCAAGGGCAGGTTTAGGTGAAATAAAACTTCCACCCATGCAGGCGGGCTCTACCATAATGCCAGGAAAAGTAAACCCTGTTATACCTGAGGCAATTAATCAGATAGCCTTTCAGATTATGGGTAATGATATAACAATAACGTTTGCGGCTCAATCAGGTCAGTTAGAATTAAACGCTTTTCTGCCTGTTATAGCTCATAACCTGTTTGAGACGCTGGATTTACTTGCAAAAGGCTTAAAAATTTTTATTGAGAAATGCATAAAGGGTATTGCCGCAGACAGGGAGAGATGCTCAAAACTTTTGGAAGAAAGCCAAGCGCTAGCAGCCGCTCTCATAAGACACATAGGATATGATAACGCTTCAATACTGGCAAAGGAATGCTCAGACAATAAAAAAAATATAAAAGAAGTACTCATCAGTAAAGGTATTTTGGATGAAAAAACAATTAATAATATTTTAAATCCTATAGAATTGACAAAACCGGGCATCCCGGGATTGGGAAAAGGTTAGGTGGTTAAATTGAACAATACACCGGTTTCAGAAAGAATGCATATTGCCATATTTGGAAGAAGAAATGCGGGAAAATCAAGCCTCATAAATGCTCTTACGGGTCAGGAACTTGCTGTTGTGTCAGATGTCCCGGGAACGACAACTGACCCTGTTTATAAGACAATGGAACTTCTTCCCATAGGGCCTGTAGTGATAATTGATACAGCAGGAATGGATGATGAAGGCGAATTAGGAAACTTAAGAGTTGAAAAAACATATGATGTATTGAGAAAAACGAATTTTGCCATTATAGTCGTGAATGCGGCTGAAGGCGTCAGCAAATTTGAAACTGAATTTATAAAAGTTGTCAAGACAAGAGGAATTCCGGTTATATGCGCTATAAACAAGACTGATGTTTACG
>JAUZPS010000343.1 GCA_030705945.1 Bacillota bacterium | reverse complement strand
CCTAGAGAATATCGGATACCTCGAAGAAGATGAGGAAGATGAAGAAATTTCAGAAGAGCTCGGCATTGATTTCAGTATGATGTAGATAGGCACATAAGGGAGTTTCATAGCTTGATTTTATTTTTAGCAGTCTAATTCGTGGTTAAATTATTACAAAGATTATAAGTAAAAGCAATTAGTTTTTCATCCATAAGTTATGGAAAGGGGATTTTATGCGTTCATTAAATATATCTAACGAAAAAAAACGTGATGCGGTTGTGGGCATGGATAGTTCGCCCAAAAGGAGCGCAATAAATTATGCGCTAAGCGACGGTTCGGAAAAGAAAAGCGTCAAGATCCTTAAGGGACTTCTTGAAGTTAGTGAAGATTTTCTTGTAGGTAAGTATGGGGATCTTATGGCCCTAGGCGAGGAAATTATAAAAGGCGATCCCGAGATAGACATGGAGAAAACTGGTAAATTTATCAGTAAGACAAAGAAGCTTTACATAGGCAAGGACAATAAAGTCGCCTACAGGGTTAACCTTGTGGAAGTATTGAAAAATCCGGATGGAACCGAGAAAATGAGAAGGGACATGATTAAATCAGAATCCAATATACTTGGAGAAATTCCACTTCAGTGGACCGGCAAACGTTTCCCGAAGGATCAGGCTATCAGGAAATTTGTTTTTACAAGAAAATATCAGATCAAACATGTTAATGGTCTTACCTACGATTACCTCTATGAAATGGCAAAAAGTCTGCACGAATCCAACTCATTAATGTTTGTTGGGGGCGGCAAAAAAGGAACGGATCCGGTGGTACTGACAAGCGGAGGAGTTCCATACCGCGGATTTCTTGAAGGAAGGATTGAGGGGGACAAATACTGCCTTATTCTTCACCTGACCAACCTGGAATTAAAGGGGGTAACGCAATGATACTTGACAAATCAAAGTTAAGCAGAAATAAAGGGTATTTCGACGGCTCAATAAACGCGTTGGATGAGGTTACCGCAAAGGTTGCTTCTGATTATAAGAAAAACGTATGCAAAAATTTTATAGCTGTTAACCCGGAACAGATAGACTCAAGGGTTGCTGGAGAGGAATTTTACATAACAAGAAAATATGACGGTGAGATGAGCGTTATTTTCTATAACGGCGCCGACACCTTTATTGTTAACACTGGTGGGACGCTAAGGCTTGGTCTCCCATGTACGGAAGAGGCAGGCAGATTATTAAAAAGAGCGGGTATTACATCTGCCATAATTCCTGCTGAATTGTATCTTTGCGAAGACAATGGAAGAACAAGGGTGTTCGATGTTCTTTCAGCCTTGTCGAAGGAAGAGGAGATAGGAAACTTGAGGCTTGCGCCATTTGATATCATTGTGATAGATGGAGTTTCGCCAAAGGTTAAAAACTATACAGAAATTCATAAGAGACTTGAGGAGATATTTTCTGAAGGTTCTATTGTAAGTCCGGTTGCATACAAAAAAGCAGCGTCCAAAGCGGAACTTAAGGATGTTTATAAGAAGTGGGTTGAAGATGACTGTTCTGAAGGTCTTGTTGTAAGAAGCGAGCTTCCCCTTATATATAAAATCAAGCCAAAGCATAATATAGATACTGTTGTTGTAGGTTATACTGAAGGCGTAGGAGAATCAAAAGGTCAGGTCAGAACCTTGCTTCTTGCGTTAATGACCGAGGATAATGGATATCAGATTGTCGGTAAAACCGGAAATGGCTTTAGCGAGAACCAAAAGAAGGACTTACTTTTAAGGCTATCTGAGCTTGTGGTAGAATCGGACTATATTGAAACAGATTCAAACCATGTAGCTTTTAGGATGGTTAAGCCTGAAGTTGTCATCGAAATAAGCTATAACGACGTTCTCTTCGAAACTGGAAGTTCTAGAATTACAAACCCTTTACTAGAGATGAGTGAAGGAAAATATAAGCTTAAAGCTTTCAACAGAGGAATAAGCTTTATTTATCCCATATTTGTAAGGCTTAGGCCTGATAAAACGGCTAATGAGCACAATCTCAGGCTGTCACAGATTGCCGAAGTCACATATATCCCGGATTTAGGAGATGAGGACAGCGGCGCGGCGCTTCCTAAAAGTGAACTGCAATTCAGAGCAGTTTACAAAAAAGAGAGCAAGGGCAAGCTGATGGCACAAAAATTCATAGTCTGGAAAACCAACAAAGAGTTTATTGATGACAGGTATCCAGCGTATGTAATGCATTACACCAACTTCAGTTCCGATAGAAAAGAGCCTCTTCAAAGAGACATGCGGGTTTCTGATAACAAGGATCAAATATTTAAGATGCTTAATGAATTTATGGATGAAAATATCAAAAAAGGATGGCAAAAAGTCGAGTAAGTTATTTATAAATCAAGGGATATGTTTCGTGATTTTAGAAGTTAATGTAAAATGTTTATCACGAAACAAATCGTTTCATGACATTAAAAAATCAGGAGACATTCGCCTCCTGATTTTTATTCCCTATATCCCATATCCCTATTCTTTAGTAGGGCTGGCCTGTTCATATGATATTAAAGTTTCTTTCGAAACATCTTTATTCTTTAAGTCCATGGACTTATGAATACTGTCTTTTATAGTCTTAATCTGAAGATTTTCTACCTTGTTTTCTTCTGTAGTAGGAATAAATTTTTTAATTAAAATACATAATAAATTTATTCTTTGGATTCAGTATTCTTTTCTTCTTTTGATTGTGTAATTTTTACAGCATCTTTCTTCAATAAGTCCATAACATTCATACCTGTTAAGGCTTCAACCGTTTCTGGAAGTTGAGCCATTATATCTGTTATATATCCAGTAACCTTGGATGCTCCCTTTCCATTTCCATCACCGCTATTATCAACAATTACAATCTTTTCGGTTTTTGCTAATGGACTGGCTATTGCTTGAGCGATTTCAGGTAATTTTTCAATTATCATTTGAGTGACAGCCGCATCGTTATACATTTTAAATGCTTCTGCTTTCTTAGCCATAGCTAAAGCTTCTGCTTCACCTTTTGCTTTAATAATTTCAACTTCTGCCATACCTTCTGCCCTTTTTGCCTTTGCCTTTGCTTCACCTTCTATTTCAATAGCGCGCGCCCTTGCCTCTGCCTCTGCAACTTCCTTATATCTATTAGCATCAGCATTTTTTGTAGCTCTATAGTTTTCGGCATCAGCCTGTTTTTTTACGGTAGCTTCAAGTTCTTTTTCTTTTCTCATAGCTTCTTGCTCAGCAAGTTCTATTTCTTTTTGTTTTTTAACAATTTCGACTTGCATTTCAGTTTCGGCTACATCTTTTTTTACTATATTTGCTTTTATTTCGTAAGCAAGGTCTGCTTCTGCTTTAGCCGTCTGTTGGTCTTTTAAATAGGATTGAACTTTCAGTTCTTTATCTCTATTAGCCTCTGCAATTTGGGTTTCAGCCTGAATTCTAGCGGCTTCACCTTCTTTATTTGCTTCTGCCGTTTTAATTTTTGTTTCTTTAGTTGCATTAGCTTCTCCAATTTGAGCATCTCTTTTTACTTCTGCAATTCTTGGCTTACCAAGGGCTTCTAAATATCCGTTCTTATCAGCAATATCCTTGATAGTTAAAACTTTTAATTCAAGTCCTAAATTTTGCAATTCAGTTGCGGCTACGCCTTGTACATGTGAGGCAAAAGTTTCTCTGTCTTTATAAATCTCTTCAACAGTCATTTTCGAGACAATTTCTCTAAGCTTACCCTCAAGAACCTGTTGGGTTGTTTTTGCTATAACACCTAACATGTGGTCTAAACCCTTTGAAGTATTGAACTGCTCAGCGGCTGAAAGTATTGATTCTTTATCTGATTTAATTTTAACTACTGCAACGCCATCAGCGATAATACCAACGCCTTGGGAAGTTAATGCGCCATCTATACGAATATCAATTTGCATATTTTCAAGGGACATTATATCTGTTCTCTCTAATAACGGTACAACTATTCCGCCACCACCTGTAATTACTCTTCTACCTCTGAAACCTGTGACGACTAAGGCTTTATCCTGTGGTACTTTTCTATACATCGAAAAAAGACTGAATATTAAAAAGAAAACTACAACTACTATTAATATGGGTATTATTGATACTAATGAAAAACTTGGCATTTTAACCTCTCCTTTACCATTTAATTTATATATTTAATTCACTTCACTATAGAATTAAATCTCTTCAATTTCAGAAACGTAAAAAACATTACTATCTAATTTGCAAATTACTACTTTCTTTCCTTGTTCTACCGATTCACCCTCGATATGCTTAGCTGGTGCTGTGTACCTTATATCATTTACAACATACTTGATTTTACCAAAACCACCTTTAAGGATTGGAGAAATAACTTCTGCTGGTGTATTTACTAAATCTTCTCTTGATACATCAGTTGAATTCTCAGATTTGTATAGGGGAATAGCTATATATCTATAAAGTAAGAATGAGACACTCACTGCAGAAGCTAATGAAACAAAAAATACTAATATAGCTACCCATTTGAAATATTCAGTACCCAATATTCCGATTCCACCAAATATAGTTAAGAACGATACAGCAACAAGTGGGTTAATTAAAATAGAAAACCATGAAAGAAAAGAATGTTGTATACCTGAATCATGTCCAGAGTGTGTACTATGACTATTAATATCACCTGTATGCCCTACAGAGTGTCCTAAAACATGCCCATGACTATGTCCTCCAACATGACTATGTCCCCCCAAATGCCCGTCTATATGACCTATATGATGACCTATGTGCAACGCCCCAGATACTCCATTTATTATAACCGATACAAAAGTGTATAGTATTCCTACTATAAACATTATTTTGTAAATAATATCCATATAAAACATTCTCCCCCTTTCATACTATATGCAATTATAATTATGATTCAATTATGAAAAATAAAGAAATGCTTTTGAAATAATAGTGAATATTAGGTTAAGATAAAATGTTCACTATATATAAGCATTAATATATCTTGGTTTGTTATTTGGTATTATTCTGAGCCCGATGAGCTTCCATAAAATTATCAGGCCCAAAAAGCATAAAACTATTACTATTGGTGCTGCCATTGTTCCAAACATTAACATTCTCCTCCCTAAATTATTTACTTTCTAAACATGGATTTTCTAATTTTCGGTGTTTCGTTTTGAATCAAAAGTTATCATTGTTTAAGAAAGCGCTAACACCTATTTATTCAGAAGTGTTTTAAACAGTATTTAACTTTAAGACAATTATAGCCTTTATTTTGATTTAAGTTAAGTTCCAATAAATCACAAAAGGTAAATACCTAAAGTAACCCTATGTAGTATTTGCAAACTAAATATTCCAATCGTAATAAGGCTATTGTTATCTTCTGTTATCTCGTTTTTTCATTGAGTTAGGCGTTTTAAAAAATTCCTTGTTCAAGCTTATACGACGAAAACCCATCATATCAGTTTTTTGAAACGACCAGTTGCTAAGTTTTTTTGATACTATATAAAAAGCAATTAATCTTTTACATTTGCCTATCACAAAATAACGTTAAAGCGTTCGTTATTTTGCTCCGTCAAATGTAAGATT
>JAUZPS010000342.1 GCA_030705945.1 Bacillota bacterium | reverse complement strand
ATCCATTGACACGACGCTGTCGGAATCCGAGCAGGATTGTATCAATCCGATTTCTGTTATGGAGACACTGGTTAAGTCTGTAAAAGAATTGTCTATATCTGATGAGGATAAATCAAGATATCTGACATTTATACAGGATACAATAAGAAAAGAGTATAACAAAATTCTTGAGAAAGAAATTACAAAAGCTTTTATTCATGGGTACAGAGAACAGGCGGAGAGCCTTTTTAACAACTATCTTGACCATGCTGAGGCTTATGTGAACAGAACAAAAATAAAGGACCGTAATACGGGAGAAGAATTAGAACCCGATGAAAAGTTCTTAAGATCAATAGAAGAGCAGATTGGAATAACTGATTCAGCTGCAAAGGGCTTCAGAGCGGATGTTACCGCGTACATGTTCTTTGTGTTGAGAAATGGAGGCAAGCTTGATTACAACAGCTATGAACCTTTGAAAGAAGCTATTGAGAAAAAGCTTACCGCATCCGTGAGAGAACTCAGCAGAGTTGTTACTCTAGCTAAGGTTAGAGACAAGGAACAAAATGAAAAGTATAATGCTATGGTTGAAGAAATGAAGAATAACGGGTATTGCGATCACTGCTGCAATGTTATTCTGAAATATGCCGCTAATAATCTTTGGAAGGACTAAGCATTAGCAAAGTGTTATAAAACTATACAGTTTGGTATCTTTTTTGATTCCAAACTGTATAATTACAGGAGAAGTTTATACAGTTTGGAAGTTGCAAACAAACGGCTGTCAAATGGGGTGATTAAAATGGCTATTTTTAAAGAGTTCAGCAATACCGGCAAGGATCGATCAGCCGAAGACAGACGCAGGCACCGGGAATTAGTTGAAGACTCTATAAAAAAGAATATAGGAAATATCATAGCAGAAGAAAGTATAATTGGTCAGAGAAAAGACAAAAAGATAAAAATCCCCATAAAAAGCATTAAGGAATTCCAGTTTATTTATGGTAAGAACACATCTGGAACAGGAAGTGGAACGGGTGAAGAAAAAAGGGGAGATAAGGTAGGCGAAGATCAGGGCCAAGGAAGCGGAAAGGGAGCTGGTCAGGCGGGTAATCAGGAGGGTGAAGATTACTATGAGACTGAGGTAACCATTGATGAACTTATAAAGTATCTCTTTGATGACCTCAACTTACCTGATATAGATCGTAAAAGAATTGCCGAACTTGAATCAATAAGGTGTGTCAAACGTTCAGGATTTCAACGAAAGGGTATACCGCCAAGACTTGCTAAAAAACGTTCAATTATAGAAAAAATTAAACGAAAGCAAGGATATGCAAGAACATCAAAAGAGCTGGAAGAGAATTCTGATTCAGGTAATGAACCATACATGGATATTGATGATAGTGAGATTGATAATGAAGTAGAATATGATTTAGATAATGATACCAGCCAGGATTTTACCAGTACTTCTACTGAAGCTTCCGGAAAGAGGTTTCCATTTATTGAGGATGATTTGAGGTATTGGAGAGTAAAAGAGGATCACAAGAAGGATTTTAACGCTGTTGTTATATGTATTATGGACGTTTCCGGATCTATGGATCAGTCAAAAAAATATCTTGCTCGAAGTTTTTATTTTTTATTGTATCAGTTTATAAGATTGAAATACGCAAATGTAGAGGTAGTTTTTGTGGCTCATACGACCACAGCCAAGGAAGTTAGCGAAAACGAGTTTTTCCATAAAGGAGAATCTGGAGGAACTTATATAAGCAGTGGTTACGAAAAAGCGCTTGAGATTATCGAACAAAGATTTAATCCCGCAAGCTGGAATATATACGCTTTTCATTGTAGCGACGGGGATAACTGGAGCGAGGATAACTCTAAAGCCATAGAATGCGCAAATAAGCTTTGCGAGGTGTGCAACCTATTTGGATACGGCGAGATTGTTCCAGGATATTATTCTTCTACAAGCACTATAAAAAGCGAATACCAAAAGGCGATAAAACATAAGAATTTCTCTATTGTTACAATGACAAAAAAGGAAGATGTTCTTCCCGGTTTAAAAAAGCTCCTCGATAAAGATGGGCCAAATTAAGAGTTTATTTTTCGCAGCGGTATGCTTTGTTTAGGAGGGTTAATAATGGCTGACTATACGATGAAAGAACTTGAAATATGGAATGAACGAATAGAAGAAATAGTTCGAGCTGAAGGTCTTAGTTATTATGACCAGGAATTTGAAATATGCAGCTACGAGGATATGATAGGATATGAAGCTTATGTCGGTATGCCTTCCCACTACCCGCACTGGAGTTATGGTAAATCCTATGAAAGGATTAAAACGCTGCATAAGTACAATTTAACAGGATTGCCTTATGAAATGGTTATTAATTCAAATCCTTGCCTCGCCTATTTGATGAAAGATAATACGTTACTTCTACAGATTCTTACGATTGCTCATGTTTATGGGCACAATGACTTTTTTAAGAATAACAGGCTTTTTAAGGATGGAACCAGGGCGGAATTAACTATTGAAACCTTCAAGAATCATGCTGACAGGATCAGGGAATACATTGCGGATCCAGGTATCGGCTACACTAAAGTCGAAAAGATTTTAAACGCTTCTCATGCCCTAAAATTCCAATGTTCAAGGGTAATGGGCGAAAAGAGGATCAGTGAGGAACAAAAAAGAAAGGCGCTTTTAGAAAAGTATCAGAAACCAAAAAGCGAATATCCTCTTCTTGAGCCAAAACAATCATTTCAGGAGGAAATGCCCGACTTTAGAAAAATTCCTCTAGAGCCTGAAGATGATTTGCTTTGGTTTATATCAAGATATGGAAAACTCACCAGTTGGGAACGGGACATCATTGATATTGCAAGATTTGAAAACTCATATTTTGTGCCTCAGATCGAAACAAAAATAATGAATGAGGGGTGGGCAAGTTTCTGGCATTATACAATACTCAATAAGCTTGAACTTCCGCAGAGTCTTCATTTTGAATTTTTGAAAAGGCACAACCAGGTTATTAGACCTCACTTAGGTCAGATCAATCCTTATTATGTAGGATTTAAGATTTTTGAATATATAAAAAATAATTATCCTGAAAATCCTAGAAAAATTTTCGAGATACGTGAAATTGAAAGGGATCAGTCCTTCTTGAGAAGGTACTTAAACAACGAATTATGCGTTGAGATGAACCTTTTTGAATATCAGAAGAAGGGTAACGACTATATCATATCAGAGGTTGCTGATGAGGACGGCTGGAAAAAGATCCGGGATTCTTTGGCAGGGTCTGTGGGAATGGCAGGCATACCTGTTATAAAAGTCCTTGAGCTTGTTCAAAAGGATAATACTCTGGTGTTGGAACATTTTTTTGATGGCAGGGAACTTGAACTTAGTTACGCTTACGAAACCTTAAAGCATGTCGTTGATCTCTGGGATGGAAAGGTTATATTGCTTACAATGCTGGACGATAAGAGAAAAATGATAATGTGCGATGAGAATAAAAAAATATCCTTAACAAATATGTAAAACGCCGAAAGGCGTTTTTTATTTTGTAGAATTATGTTTTGTAGAATTATCTTTTATAGGATTTTTTCTATAAAGAAATAACGATTTAACCAAAAGTTTTATATCAGTAAGCCTTGACCGGCTATTCCGTCACATTTCAGGGCTCTTAGAGACAAGCTGGAAAAGCCATCATTCAAAATAAATTATTAATGTAAGGATTAATTGTAATTCTAATATAATTGCAACTTCATATCAAATACATTATAATAGGTAAAATAGTAGCGCTAACATATAGAATTAAGGTGAAGTTTAGATGGCTGAAAGATTATGGATATATAATGAAATACCCGATAGAGATGTATTGAGATTATCGGAAGAAGCTCAAATATCAACTTTGCTTGCAAAGATTTTCATTAATAGAGGAATAAACGATAAACATTATATAAATAGATTTTTAAATCCCACATCCGATGGACTTCATGATCCATTTTTAATGAAGGATATGGAGAAAGCTGTAGATAGAATAATAAAAGCAGTTTCAGGCAATGAAAGAATTTTAATTTATGGCGATTATGATGTGGATGGAGTTACCAGCTCTTCTTTATTATTTAATTTTTTAAAAAATCTCAATGCCAATGTAGACTATTTTGTGCCGGATCGAATCAACGATGGCTACGGTATTACACTTGACACAGCTCGTAAGATCCTAGATACAGGGTGTACGCTTACTATTACTGTGGACTGTGGAATTTCATCTATAGAGGAGATAAATTTTCTAAATAGCAGAAATATAGACGTAATAATTACAGATCATCATGAATGCAGAGATTCCCTTCCGGACGCGTATGCCGTGATAAACCCTAAGAGGCCTGATTGCCCGTATCCGTTTAAAGAATTGGCTGGTGTTGGAATTACATTTAAACTTGTAACAGCTATGTGTAAAAAACTGGAATTGGGCCGTTTGTTCGATGAATATCTTGATCTGGTTACAATTGGCACAATAGCGGACGTGGTTCCATTGGTTGATGAGAACAGGATTATAGTAAGTAATGGGTTGAAAGAATTAAGAAATACATCTAATATTGGTCTTCAGGAATTATTTAAGATTTGTAATTCAAAAAACGAAGATATAACAACATGGATGGTAAGTTTTGTTATCGCCCCAAGGATTAACGCGGCAGGAAGAATCGGAGACGCGGCAAGAGCGGTGAAGCTTTTTACAACCAATGACATGAGTGTTGCCAAGGAAGTAGCTTCATTATTGAATAATGAAAATAAATCAAGGCAAGATATTGAATCGAGAATAATTAGCGAGGTTATTGAGAGAATTGAAGCTGACAGAGAGTTGGTAAATAAAAAGGTAATGGTGCTGTCGGGCGAGGACTGGCATCATGGAATTATAGGCATTGTAGCTTCCAAGATAACTGAAAGGTATTATAAGCCGTGTATATTGTTATCTTCTGAAAATGGGATATGTAAAGGTTCAGGGAGAAGCATAGAAGGTTTTAACCTGTTTATGGCATTATCCCATTGCGAGAAACTCCTTGACCAGTATGGCGGTCACGAGATGGCGGCAGGTCTTACGTTAAAGCTTGAGAATCTTGAAACTTTTGATAACATGTTGAATCAATATGCTGATAAAGTTATGAACGAAGAGGACTTGATACCTAGAATTAAAATTAACGCGCGATTATTAAAAAATGAAATAAATCTAAAGAGCATTGCAGAGCTTGAAATGTTAGCGCCATTTGGGGCAGGAAATCCGAGCCCTGTTTTTATGTGCAGGAGGCTGCAGATTGCTGATATGAGGACTGTAGGGAATGACAAACATCTTAAGGCGGTATTTGGCCAGAACGGATGGACAGTTGATGCCATAGGTTTTAATATGGGCGATTTATCTGAGCTGTTTTCTAATGAAGATATTGTTGATGTAGTCTGTACCCTTGAGAGGAATACATGGAATTCTGTTGACAGAACCCAGCTGAATATCAAAGATTTAAGGCTTACAGATGAAATTTTATCAGAGCAAAAATATTATGGCAGCCTTGAAAAGTGTGTGGGTTATTATAACGAAGATGTTAGTAATATAT
>JAUZPS010000341.1 GCA_030705945.1 Bacillota bacterium | reverse complement strand
GGGCGCAATACTAATGGCTAAATTCTTCTTAATTATAATTTATTTGGCATTTATAAGCTTGGGGCTGCCAGATTCTTTATTGGGCGTCGCCTGGCCAGCTATGAGATTGGACTTTAAGGCTCCCCTTGAAGCTGCCGGCCTTATTTCTATGTTTATAGCAGGAGGCACAATCATCTCCAGCCTGATAAGCGGCTTTGTACTTAAGCGTTTGGGCACGGGAAGAGTGACATTAATCAGCTGCGTTATGACGGCAGGAGCTCTTTTGGGCTTTTCTCTTGCGCCATCTTTTATATGGCTGATTTTGCTTGCAGTTCCACTTGGTCTAGGCGCAGGCTCTGTAGATGCAGGGTTGAACAACTATGTCGCAGACAATTATAAGGCTCATCATATGAGTTGGCTGCATTGTTTCTGGGGATTAGGAGCTACCATTGGACCTATTATTATGTCATGGTCTATTACAAATAAAAATTCATGGAGAAACGGTTATACAATCGTGGGTACAATACAGTTTCTGTTAGTTGCATTGCTTTTCTTCTCTCTTCCCCTTTGGGATCGCATGAAGAGTGAAGTTGATTCAAATCCTATGAATTCACCTAACGAAGCTGATAGCTCAGAAATTGTTTTAAGTCAAGAACCGCATGAAAAGAAGAAACCAATGCAAAGAAAGGGTGTCAAACTCTCACTTATTTCCTTCTTGTTTTATTGTGGAGCAGAAACAACTATGGGTTTGTGGGGCAGCAGCTTCCTGATAAATGTCAAGGGATTGCCTGTAGCAACTGCGGCTCAATGGGTTTCCATGTACTATTCCGGTATCACAGTAGGTAGATTTATTACAGGCTTTATAACCATGAAAGTATGTAATAAAACTTTGATCCGATTTGGCCAACTTATAGCTCTTATGGGGGCTTTAATACTTTTGACGCCTTTACCTTCAATCTTTGCGCTTGCTGGTTTTATTATGGTAGGCCTTGGCTTTGCTCCTGTTTTCCCATGTATGATGCACGAAACGCCTGCTCGTTTTGGGAAAGATAATTCACAGGCAATTATAGGGTATCAAATGGCATCCGCATATACAGGCAGCACATTTTTGCCGCCAATACTCGGGCTGCTTGCAGCGCGCTCAACAATTCAAATATTCTCATTTTTTATTCTCGGTTACATAATCTTAATGCTTATCAGCTCTGAAAAAATTAATTTTCTATATCAGAAGTAATTTTTTCAATCATTCCCTAATAATTATTAGCAAAAGCGGAAATACTAACAAAAATAAAAGGGATTATTCTGCAGTTTTAAATTATCACATAATAATTCCTCTAGCTTTTTAATAAAACTACAAAGAAGGTATAAAATGAAAAGGCAACATTGGATTACAACAATTATTTCCGTACTCGCTCTTGCATTGATAATTTCCGGTTTATTTAAATATTCCTTTAAAACTAATACACCAAAGAATCAATATTCCAAATTGGAATATAACGCTGTTAATGGTCCATCATCATTAAGATTCCCCGCTGAATTTGAAAAGCAGCAGGCAATCTGGATGCAATGGCCATCAGAAGTATATAATCAGGGCAGCCATCCTGTTAACCCTGTTATTATAAATATAATCAAGGCATTTGATCCATATATAAGGGTTAATGTAATGGCTCGCGATGCAGCAGAAATAGTTCAAATAAAAAACTTGCTCAAATCAAGCGGTTATAATGGAACTAACGCGCATTTTTACGAGATTAATCACTATTCCATTTGGACAAGGGATGTGGGACCAATCTTTGTAAAAAACAATCTGAATAAACTTAACGTTGTTGATTTTGGTTTTAATAATTACAGCAGAGATGGAGATACAGTTTATATAAATACAGAAAATGCGGTTGACAGACTCGTAGCTCAAAAATTTAATCTGCCTGTTATAAACACACGTTTAATATCTGAAGGCGGCGCTATTGAATCAAACGGAAAGGGAACACTCATGGTTACTGAGTCAGTAGCGTTAAAACGCAATCCTAGCATGACAAAGCAGCAGATTGAGAATGAATACAAAAGGGTTCTCGGTGTAAAAAAGATTGTTTGGTTAAAAAAGGGTCTTGCCGAGGATGATCGTATTACAAGCGGCCATATCAACGAGATAGCTCGTTTTTCAAGTCCCAACACCATATTATTGGCCCAGGTTTTACCTAATGACAGGTATGTTGACTCTTACTCAAATGAGTCTTATCTGCGTCTTGAAGAAAATTATAATATTCTTCGGAATTCAACCGATCAGGACGGAAAACCCTTTCGTATAATCAGGATTCCGATGCCGCCCACAGTTTACCAGAGACCAAATGAAGAAGGCAAAATACCGATACGAAGCTATCTGAATTATGCTGTTACCAATGGAGCAGTTCTCATGCAGACGTATTGGAAGCCTGGTTTGTCCAGCGCTTTAAGAGACACGGAAAATGGTGTTAAAGACATATTCAAGGGTGTTTTTCCCAACCGCAATATCATAGGTATTAACGCTGAAAATGTAAACCTGTGGGGCGGTGGAATACATTGTATAACCCAACATATGCCTGCAGAATAAAAAAGAAAATAACCAAATGTAAAATTAGTTTTATACTATATGTCTCGTGATAAACATTTTACATTTGGTTATTTAAAACAAATTATTTTTCAGACTATATTTTTATTCCTCCAAGCTCTTTAACATCTTTACAACATCCTCTTCTGAAACAGGTCTGCTGAAAAGAAAGCCCTGAATTATATCGCATTTGCTTCTTGCGAGAAAATCAAGTTGCGCTTTTGTTTCAACGCCTTCGGCTACAACTTTTAGCCCAATTTCCTGCGCAAGGTATACTATTGATCGTAAAAGTTTTTTCTCTATCTCAAAATTTTCAATATCACCAACAAAGGATTTATCGATTTTTATTATATCAATTGGGAGTTTTCTTAAATAGTTCAGTGATGAATATCCTGTTCCAAAGTCATCAAGATACACTTTGAATCCAGCTTCTCTTAACTTGTTGAGTCTCGACACTATTATGTCGGAGAATTCCAGAAGGGTGGATTCTGTCAATTCAATTCCTAGATTATGTGGATTTACATCATATTTTTTTACAGCTTCAAAAATCTTATCCACAAAATCCAACTGCATGAATTGTACTGCTGATACATTCAATGTAATATGTAAGTTTTTGTTATGCTCGTTATTTATTTTTGCTGTGAATTGACAAACATTGTCAATAACCCAATTTCCAATTTCAATAATAAGCCCATTCTCTTCAGCAAGGGGAATAAAAGACATGGGAGATACAAGACCGTATTTGGGACTAAACCACCGTATTAATGCTTCAAAGCCAATAATTTTACCTAACGCAATATCTACCTGAGGCTGGTAATAAAGCTTGAACTCATTATTCTCAATTGCAAGCCTCATATGATTTTCCATCTCAAACTTCTCGGCAATTTCATCTCCCATAGCCTGATTATAGAACGCGCAGCAGTTTTTTCCGCTTTCCTTGGCTTTGTTCATTGCTGTATCAGCATTTTTTATTATATCATAGACTTTTGTTCCATTTTCCGGATACATAGTTACGCCCATACTACAGGTTATATGAAAAAGCTTGTCCTCAAGAATTATGGGATGTTTAAACACAGCCAGTACTCTTAGGGCTATTTCTTCAATTTCCGTCCTATTCTCCGGTCTTTCTATAATAAATACAAACTCGTCCCCCCCAAGTTTGGTTAAATTAATTTTTATATTGTCAGCTTGTATACCACAAAGCCTCTCTGTGATAATTTTCAACATCCTGTCTCCAAAAAGATGCCCATAAGTATCATTGATGAGCTTAAAATTATCTATATCAACCAGGATGACTGCTCCATAGCATTCACATGATTCACATTCTAATAAGAGAGCTTCTAATTTCTCAATTAAATACGCCCGGTTAGGAAGCCCTGTAAGGTAGTCATAGTATGCAAGCTGCCTTATTTGTTCTTCGTAATTTTTTCTTTCCGTAATATCAGAGGAAGAGCCCGTAATCCTCTTGACACTTCCTTTATCGTCAAAAACAGCCCTACCCTTGGAAAGAAACCATATATAATCTCCATTCTTCATCTGGACCCGGCATTCAGCCGAGAACAAATCGCTCTTACCTTGGAAATGCTCCGTTAAAGACCCTAAAAAATCAGACTTGTCCTCGGGATGTATAACCTCAGCAATATTTTCATAAAGATTATAAAACTCTTCTTTTGTGTATCCTATTATTTTATAAAACCTATCTGATATATAAATTTTATTTACATCCGAATCCCAATCCCAAATAACATCCCTTGCCCCCTCGACCGCGAGCTTATACCTTTCCGTCAGCTTTCTGAAAGCATCCTGAGCTCGCTTGTACTCTTCATACTGTTCTCTGAGCTCTTGTTTTGACGCTGCAAGCTTTTCATTCAAGATCTTAAGGTCTTCATTTTTGCTTTTTAGCAATGTGATTTCAGTAAAATTTATAATTAATTGTTCCTTTGCATAAAAATACCCCTGCGCTTTAAACCACTTTTTAGTTATTCTGGAGTACACATCAATATCTATAGGATTCCCTGATCTTAATATATCAATCAACTGATAGATCCAATCATTATCTTCCGAGCCAGTACTCCTCATTACATGTAAAATAGATTTTCCGATAATACTGTCTTTACTAAACCCTGTCAAAGCTTCATAGCTGCTATTGATATCAATATGATTTAAATCAACAGGAATCCCATTGTCATCTAAGATGACATGAAAAGACGCAAAACCATTATTGGACTTATGAATAACAGAATAGTAGAATTTTTCTGTTAGTTGCATAAAAACCCCCTTAAGTACTTTTTGCTTAAATTTATTAATTTTCCCTTCGATAACCCCAAAGCAGTGAATAGCAAAGAGCTGGATAGTTCATTTGATTTGGTATATAAATTAGCAGTCACTTTTATATTAAAACGCTATTAATCTTAAATTTGACAGAACAAAATAACTAACGCTTCAACATTATTTTGTGATAGGCAAAAGTAAAAGATTAATCACTTTTAATATACCTAACTCAACTTTCCCACATCGTTAGTATTCTTGCAGCCATATTATCATAACGTTACGTCTATCAAATCTATATCCAAAAATAGATGAATTAATGGCTGTTTTTATGGCTGCTTAATTTGAAGTGGGAAAGTTGAGTAATTAAGTCTAATGTATCCCATCATTATATGTATCGTCATTTATATAAATTAAAATAATTATTTTATGTTAGGTAGGATAAAAAAAAGGTCGACTGGTCGTCCAATAACTCGATATAATGGGTTTTCATCATACAAAAGAATTGAAACCTTTAGATTTTATTTCTCCAATTCAGATACAAAACATAATTCAACCTTGTTTTGGTCAAATTCTGGCAGCATCTCCATAATAGCTTCTGCCGTGACTTTTCCTCCCTCAACTCCAACATGACCAATGGCAATGGCCTTACCTTTTTTTATCGCAATCTTTTCTGCCGCTTCAAGCTGTTTGATCACATGGCTTTTAGGCATCTGTCCATCAAGAAATATATTACG
>JAUZPS010000340.1 GCA_030705945.1 Bacillota bacterium | reverse complement strand
AGGCGCGGTATCGGGGGTGGTATCTTCGCTTATTTCAGTTACCTTGATTGCTCGATCTCTCCAATAATAGAAACCTTTTAAATTCAATTTGATTATACCGGTTTTTTTAGAATTTAATATTACATTCTTAACGAGATTGTGGCTGTAATTGTCAAACGGGAAAAATTCATATCCGCCGCAGCTGTTTACAAAATATCCGTAGCCGCTGGCTTCATTTTTTGAGTCCAACAGGCAAGCTTTTGTTAAATTTTTCAAAAGCCTGTCCTCATCGAAATAGCTTTTGGTAACCAGGATTCCCAGAATATTACGTTCCCTGAGCGCCTGGTAAACATTTATGGTATTTCCGTCCAAATGACCGTTTACAAGGATTCTGACACCTTTTCCGTCTGTACCGGATTTTATGACACTTGCTGCAAGCTTATTCCCGTTTTCATCAAATGGATGGAAGGCATAGCTGTTGTTTTCTTTGACAGCTATTCCATAGCCACCGGCAGCGTTTTCGGCAGATTGCAGATATTGTTTTGTCACAGTTGAGGGGTCAGTATTGGGACTGAACGCTTTTTGTGTAGTAATCCAGCCGTTAAACTCCTGGTAATCCTGTACTTTAACGGTAATAAAGTTTTTACCTTCGAAGTATCCCGTTGCTTTAATAAGTACATCACCTGTTTGAGACGTTTTTCCGGCAATTTGTTCGTTAATCAGCTTATTTCCGCCTTCATCAAGGGTATAGGATATATAAGAACCATCAGGCTGTTCAAGCTTTATACCGTAATCATCATCGGAAGTATTGTATAGAATTCCAACAATATCCTGATAAGGTATGGGTGTTGGTGCATTAAGGTCTTCGTAAATTGTTTTTACTGTAAATATTTCACCATTATAGCTTCCCTCTGCAGCTATGGTCACGTTATTTTCTTTTATTGTTGAAAACACTATTTTCTCAGCAAGCTTATGACCTTCAACATCAAATTTATAAAATTTATATGTTGCATCGGGCTGTAATACCAGTATTCCCAGGCCACTTGCCAGGCATGAGGGCATTTTCAGGCAAGCGGTCGTATGGGAAGCAGGATTTGAGACACCACTGCAGTCCGCATCAATCAACCATCCCTTTAATTCTATTATTTTGCCTACTGTTGTGTTAGTAGGTGTACTTGTATTTGCCGGCGTTGGAGTATTCGTATTGGTATTTGTTGACTTTGCTGTGTTGGTTGGTGTATTTGTGCTTGTGTTTGTTGGCTTTATTGTGTTAGTCGGTGTATTTGTGCTTGTGTTTGTTGGCTTTATTGTGTTAGTTGGTGTATCTGTACTTGTGTTTGTTGGCTTTATTGTGTTAGTCGGTGTATTTGTACTTGTCGGCTTTGCTGTGTTTGTTGGTGTTGCAGTATTTACTGGAGCAGATGCATACAATACAACATTCTGAGGTAAAGTGACCTCATAATTTGACACACTGTTTATATAATAAAATTCAATAGATGTAATATGTATTCCTGTTGTATAAACACCATAGTCACCGCCGGTTACTGACTTAGGTAAGCCTGATGTTACCGGATAACCGGTTACTTTTATAGTAGGAATCCTGTTCGGATATTTTGTTAAATAAGACCCACTGTTGTTTGGATCCGACAATATACTGTTCAGCTGCTTAGCCAGGTTCTGGCTGGCTTCATCAAATGGAAGCCAATCTGAACTCCCATATGTGTTATATGCTTTTCCATCTGTATAAACATATATTCCTTCCCCGCTTGCAATACAATCAGGCATAAGATTACAATTCTGAGTATGTGTTTTAGGATTCGCGCCAACGCAATCTGTATCTATGAGCCATCCTATCCATTCCTGAGTTGCAGACGCTTCCGGAAATACAGTTCCCACACTCCCCAAAACCATGATTAAAACAATTAGAATGCTCAGTAATGCTTTTTTGTTTTTTGTTACTTTCATAGGTAAACCTCCTTTTATTTTGTTTTTTATATAAATAAAGGCCAAACCTTGATTTCAACAGGTTTGGCCTCCATCTTTCTGGTCAGCTTATTAAATTTAGTATTCCTAGCTGTTTGCTATATGATAGATTGTAAACTTACTTTTTATCTTTGTCAATAAGTTTATGAAGATTTGATGGAGAATTTATGAACAAATTGTGAATATTTGCAATTATACACCATTCCAATTCTTGTCTAAAAAGTCAAACCCCGTTTCATCCAGAATAAACACATCTTTTGAGCCTTCAACCCTTGCAAAAAACTCACAGTCAGGTTTATTTTCATCGCCTATATATAGCTTTTTCCTTAAAACCTTATTATCTACGGCATATTCAAACTCAATTCCGTAAGAAGGTTTATCTAATCCGTATTTTGAAAGATCCGTATCTTCATCAACAAATTCTAAAGCTGTCGCTCTTGTTATTGCATTTAGAACAGAATCCAATTTACTTGCATCTATTTCATTTTCTTGCGGAAATGTCTCATTCCAATTACCGTCAGAATCTCTGCCGGCTTTAAAAACCTTTTCTCCATGCCTCTCTAAGATTATACTCTTTATATCATCCCCTCTTACGGCAACCTTTTTGTATTCTGCCAGAGCCAATACATTCTTATCCTTCACACGGTTCTTCGTCAGTAATATTGCCTCCGCTTTTTCGGCCGGAACAGTATAAATTCTGTCACTCCCTCTTATCCTGGCATAATAATCCTCCTTTGAGGATGTAATACTGCCTATTTCAAGTATTTTGACTTTACCGTCCCTGCTTTTTACAGATATTGAAACAGGCTTATCCAATCCATAAGGAGAAAGGTCGGTTTTATTTCGGGCAACTTCCTTATTTGCCTCAATGTATCCCAAACTCAAATGAAGTCCGTCTGTTATAACCTGATCATACTTTATACCGGAAGGATATGTCAGTTTCCATTTGTCCATATCTTTGGAAAACACCAATTTCTCGTTTCTGTTATCAATCTCAACTTCCGTTATCTCTTCAGCAGATACATCCAGCAGCTTTATTGCAGTGCCGGATGAACTGCTATCATTTGCTTTGCTTCCTGGCAATTCAAAATAATATATTCCTATAAGGATCAAGGCTGCAAAAACCACTGTTATGATGCCTCTGTTCTTTTTCATAATGCTCTCCTCCTTAAGAACACAAACATTCCAAATCCCAGTATATGTAAAGGTATAACTATGATAACTATAAATCCCGTAATACTTGCCTGAAACTGATTTATAACAAGTTTTCCAGTATCAAATTCTTTTGGTTGGATTATCATCTCATCCTCTCTATCTTGCATCCAGTTTAAAGCATTCATCAGAAAAAACATATTACTGCTGAAATACTGTGGAAATTTTTGCTTTTCGCTATCGCTTATAAAGGAACTGTTTCCAATTACAATTACTTTTGAATTGCCTGCCTTCCCATATTTTTTCGAGGCTACTGCCATATTCAGCGGGCCCGGTGTATTTTTGCCATTTTCGCCGTCAATGGCCTCGCCTTCAGAACTGTTTCCCGCTTTCAAAAGAGGTATGATATTTATATCTTCGGTTTCATTCTTAAGTATTCTTATGCTTCTGGAATCAACAAGATCCATTTGAAAATCTGAATCCACAACCTCATTTTTTGCAGCTTCAATAATAAGCCCATAGGGATTGTCAGGCATATGGTTGTCTCTGTCATTTTCCTTTACCCTGTCATGATTAAAGGATAAGTTATATTCACTGATTAAAGCATTAAATTGCGTAAGAACCGGGTCAGATTCCATATAACCTGCCATGAAAACACACTTTCCGCCTACTTTAAGATATTTCCTTACTTTTTCGGCATCACTCTCTTCCAAATCCCTTTTTGGAGATGTAAACAGCAGTATACCTGCATCTTCCGGAACTTTATCCACGCTTGAAAGGTTTATCGACTTAACTATAAAGTTATTTTTTGACAGGCAATCGGAAAAAGTTTTAAATTCAACATCTGCTTTTCCTTCCCCTTGTCCTTCTACAAAATAAACGGCAGGTGTAACCTCCGAGGAAACATACTTTATTGCACCCGTAAATGCCTGTTCAGCAACAGAGCCCGTAGTTTTCCTTGTAAGAGCTTTTGTATCAACTTCTGTCTTAAACAGACTATCATAGGATAACTTTTGAGATTTCCCCCTGCTTTCAATTACAAAATCATTTTTTTTAAGATCCTTTGAGCCTTCAGGGTCCAGTTTCTTTATTATTCCGGTATTTCTGTCCGGGTCAATAAACTTAACTTTGACATGAGCTCCTGAGTAATATTCGTATTTTGAGAGCAGCTCTCTTATATCTTTATAAGTACTATCAGCCTTCTCATCATCAAAAAGCCCATATATTGTCACATCTTCCTTAAGGTTTTTCAGTATACCCTTTGTAACATTACCTACCGAAAATAATTCATTAGATGTAAAATCCCATTTTATTGATTTTTTCTCAATAAGCAGGTTTAAAACAATAACTATGACAAACACCGAAACAATAAGTACGACAGACTTTATAAAAAAGCTTAAAAAGTCAGTATTAACAACTTTTTTTGAATTGTTTTCCATACTGAATTTAAGATTATGGTATCTTTTTTCCATTGTCTGATTGGTAAGGAACAAAAATACAGCTATCACACTAAGATAATAAATTATATGACTTAAACTTAAAATACCGCGTATAAAATTATCATATCTTGAAAATATGGAAATGCTGTTTAGTATTTTTGCAGTTTGCCCTCCGGAATAATACGCCAAAGGCTCCATAACCAGCATTAGAAAAAGAGTTATAAAGCTTACCGCTGCTGCAACAACCTGATTCTCAGTTAGAGAAGATGCAAAAACGCCCACCGCAATCATGGATGCACCTAAAAGCAAAAAGCCTGCATAACCGGTTAACAGTACTCCCAAAGCCGGCTTTGAAAATGCAAACAGCATCAATGGATATATAAAGGTTATACCAGCCATGATTAAAAAAACAGAAAATGCAGCCAGAAATTTACCGATTATAATATTATAAATTGTAATCGGAGAGGTGTTCAGCAATACTTCAATACCATTTTTTCTGTCCTCTGCGATAGTTCTCATTGTTAAAATAGGAACCAAAAAAAGGAGTATAATTCCCATGCTGTTAAAAAGACCATCAATTTCACCTGTCTGCATTCTAATGTTTCCTACGTAATAATACACCGAGCAAACCAGCACAAACAATCCTACAATGATATATGCCACAGGAGTAATAAAATATCCCTTAAGCTCCCGTTTAAAAATCGAAATCATTCTATTTACCCCCTGTCTTTTCAGAAACCAGCTTTATAAATATGTCCTCCAAAGACCTGTCCAAAGACCTCAGCTCCAATATCGGATATCCTTTTCCGGCCAATGAAGTTGAAATAACGCCCCTCAGATCATTTTCTCTCTTATATTCGATTCTGTATCTTATTGCATCATTCTCTCTTCCCTCCGCTTCAAAGAGTGTAATCCCGTCAATGCTTTTGATTATGTTACTGATTTCCTCTTCTTTACCTACCGCTGTTACTGATATGGCAGAATTATCTTCAAATATTCGGGAGAGATTTGACGGTGTGTCAACGGCAATTATCT
>JAUZPS010000034.1 GCA_030705945.1 Bacillota bacterium | reverse complement strand
GTTAATTTGCCGTCCATAGCGC
The DNA here is from genome assembly GCA_030705945.1 of Bacillota bacterium. GTDB lineage: Bacteria > Bacillota > Clostridia > Acetivibrionales > DSM-2933 > Pseudobacteroides. Next base: position 18,243 of record JAUZPS010000034.1, on the reverse strand, counting down.
TTTATAATGAAAAGGACGGTATAAAGATAATCAAAAAATTTGGATATGATGATTTTAAAACAAGATTGTCATAGAAACAAGAGTGTTATAGAAATAATAATATTGTCATAGAAACAATTAAAAAGGGCAAGTTGCTCGCAATGATCAACTTGTCCTTTTGCTTATATATTTTCTTTCAAAAAGTTTCTGTATCTATCTATTCAAAACCATTATCCTTCAGATTATCTGAGCCGCTTCTGGTTTCTTCCCTACCGAAGATATATCCAAAAGCCTGAATTAATTTTTAAAATTTATATTGAAATACTTTGTATAAAACTAGTAAAATTAGTATGAAGAAAATATAAAATTTTGAAGAAAGTTATATAACAAACGTTTTTATGGTATTTTTCGACAGATAAATGTAAAAGTTTAATCGATCTTAATTTAAGTAGAATTGGAGGACTTACTTTGAACAAGTATAAAATATTTTTTCTCCCATATGCCGGAGCTTCTGCAGCAGCCTATGCGAGTTGGAAAAAGTATCTGAACCATAAGGCTGATGTTTATCCCGTAGAATTGAAAGGGAGAGGCAGACGTTTTAATGAGTCATTTTACGAAAATATGGAAGAAGCAGTTGAAGATGTTTTTAAAATTGTTTCTAGGGAAATAGGCGAAAATAAGTATGTAATCTATGGACATAGCATGGGAACTATACTTGCGTATGAATTGAACAGAAGAATCAGAAAGGAAAAACTTAAAGAACCTGAGCATATTTTCTTATCTGGAAGAAATTCGCCTGGTACTTTTAGCCCACTAAAAGATATTCATTTATTAAATGATGATGATTTTGCGCTAAAAATTGCTGAATTGGGTGGAACCAGTAAGGAAGTTTTCGAAAATTATGAGCTAAGAAGTATATTTCTGCCCATCATGAAAGCCGACTTTAAAATTGTTGACAGTTATGTATTTAATAATGATTTTAAACTGAGGTGCGGGATAACAGTGATAAACGGCAAACAGGACAAAATGGTTTCCTATGAGAATACGAGAAAGTGGGAAGGATTAACAGAGGGAGACTGTAAGTATTTTGAGTTTGATGGAGATCACTTTTTTATTAATGATTATAAAAAGGAAATTTCCCAAATAATAAATGATACTTTATATTAAAATCATTCGATATCTAAAGATTTTAACAAACTTAATTTGGAGGCAAATGATGGGGTTATGGTACTTATTGTAACTGCGCTTATGATAGAAGCTCGTCCAATAATTGATCATTTTAAATTAAAAAAAGATCTTTCATCTCATGCTTTTGAAGTTTATAAAAATACCTACATCATATTAATTGTAAGCGGACTGGGGAAAGTAAAAAGCGCTATGGCAGTTGTATATTTAATTTCTGTCTATAGCATTTCCGGAAACAATGTAATAATTAATATTGGGTTTTGCGGCGCAGGCAATAATAAGCATGAGATTGGAAGTTTATTGTATATTAATAAGATTTCTGATATGGATATGGGTAAGGATTATTATCCCGATGTCTTTGCAGGCATAAAGATACCAGAAGAAGCTATACGCTGCTATTCAAGAGTCATTAAAAGAGAGGACTTTGATGGACAAGAAGACTTTTATTGTGATATGGAATCGTCCGGATTTATTGTGGCAGCGAATAAGTTTTTTTATGCTCATCAAATTGCTGTTTTAAAAGTGATTTCGGACTTCTTGATGCCGCAAAAGCTTGATAAAATGGAGCTTCAGGGTTTTATCAGAGATAATTTGACCAAAATTGATCAAGTAATACATGAATTAAGTAAATTGAATGAAACTTCTAATGAATTTTCACTTGAAGAAGAAAAAGAACTGCTTGATGTAATTTCTAGCAATTTGAGATTTACCGGAGCTATGAAACAACTGCTTTTTAAGGAAATTTACAAATCAAGGCAGAAAGGAATGGAGCCGGTCAAGATTCTTAAGAATTTCGTTGGAGCAACAGTTAATTCAAAATTGGAGGGTAAAAAGGTTTTTGAAGAAATACTTCAAAAGCTTAATAAAAGACAAAAACATGTTTAACTCAATCTACGTCGAAGAAGCAGCTTTTAGGTATCCTATAACAAACAGCATTCTTAATAAATACGACGGTTGTCCTGTAATTAAAATCAAGCATTATAAGGATGTATTCAACAGGTCAAATCAGCATTTTGGAATTCAGAAACAACATCAGTCATTGATCCTGGCGGTAAAAGACAAACAATTTTTATACAAGGGTCCTGATGTTTGTCAGAACTTTGGACGCGCAAATTTTTATTATACTTCTTTTTTGTTAAACTGCATATATAACTGTGAGTATTGTTATCTTCAGGGCATGTATCAATCAGCTAATCTGGTTGCTTTTGTAAATATTGAGGATTATAAACTTGCAATTAACGACGCCCTATCAAACGGAGCATTATATCTGGCGGTTTCGTATGATACAGATTTAATCGCATTTAATAAAGTACTGCCTTATTTGGATCATTTTTATGAATTTTTTGAGAAAAAACCAGATCTTGAGGTTGAAATTAGGACAAAGAGCGCTAATGTTGACTTTTATAAAAACCATAAGCCCTTGGATAATGTAATTATGGCATTTACCATTTCGCCAGATAAAATTATTAAGAATTACGAAAGGCTTACTCCTCCGCTTAATTCAAGGATCAAAGCTATAAAGACAGCAATTGAGTATGGGTTCAAGGTCAGAATCTGCTTCGACCCGATTTTCATTGGAGATGATTTGAACGACCTTTATGAGCCGTTTTTCAACCATGTTTTTTCAGAAATCAATTCAAGTTACCTTTTTGATGTTGGATATGGATTCTTTCGCATGTCCAGGGAATTTTTCAGAAAAATTGAGAAACAGTATTTCTCGACACAAATTTTTTCAGACGAATACTGCAGAGCTGGCGAAGTAGTGAGCTATAGGCAGGAGCTGAGGGATGAGTTTATGAGAAAACACTTTCAAATTCTGAATAAATATATTGACAAGGAGAAAATATTTATTTTATGAAGACTGCAATTTTAACAGGCGCCTCTAAGGGTATAGGCCTTGCTCTGGCAAAAAGATTGGTGTTACTTGATTATAAGGTATATGGCTTATCACGATCATATCAAAATACTGTTTTTTCACATGAGAACTTTATTAAGCTCGAATGCGATGCGCTAAATACGGATAAGCTCATTAAAACCATAAAATCTATAGAAGAGCTGGAACCTCAAATTGACCTTTTGATAAATAATGCGGGGGTAGGATTTTTTGGGCCCCATGAACAGTTAAAGGTTAAAGATATTCAGACTATGATACGGACCAATTTGGAAGTTCCGCTTATTCTTTGTCAGTTACTTTTGCGCTCATTGAAAAAGAGCCAGGGAACGATAATTTCTATATCATCGGTTACAGCAAAAAAAGTTAGCTCTCACGGGTGCGCGTATGCTGCTTCTAAAGCTGGGCTTTCTCATTTCTCAACCAGCCTTTTTGAAGAGATCAGAAAGACAGGGGTCAAGGTTACAACAATTCATCCTGATATAACAAAAAGTAACTTCTATGATAATCTGGATTTTACATATGAAGAAAACGAGGATTCGGTATTATTGGAGGATCAAATAGCAGATGCTATGGAATATGTTATTAAAAGCGCCAATAATATGGTTGTGAACGATATTACAATACGACCGCAGAAGAATCGGATCAAGAGGAAATGATTTGAGAAATTATAGGAGGAGATCTATGTTATTTAATAAGGAAAATTTACTTAATACATTTCAATCCATGCCGGATAATGTAAGCGAGTATATTAAAAATATACCATGCGATTTATTAGATAGAAAGAGGACTGAAGACTCATGGACAATCAGAGAACATATATATCATATTGTAAGTGTCCAGGAAATGCTATATTTAAGAATTCTTAATATTAAAAACGAAGAAAATCCGGTTATTACTCCATACTTTCCCGAAAATGAAAAAGATATAGTCACAAGGTACGATTCTATTAGTGAGGCTCTTGGGTGGTATAAAGAATGCAGGCAAAAGCAAAGTTTGCTTATAAACCAGCTATCAGAGTCTGATTTAGAAAAAGAAGCAAAGCATGATGAGTATATATTATACAATATCCCAATTATGATAAATCATATGATCTTTCATGAATATTGGCATTTATATAGAATTGAAGAACTCTGGCTTACTAGAGATGAATCCTTTAAATAGTTATGCATCAGCTTATAGATAACCAAATGCAAAATTAGTCGCTTGGTTGAGCAATGAAGCGTAGTGAGACCTGTCAAAGAACCTGTATAAAACATTACATCTGGTTATCTATATATCATCTAAAACTTAAAACCCAAATTATCAACTGTTTTCAAATAAGTTTGAAATTCCACCGATTATGGAGCCTTCATCCCTCGATTTTGATGGGATAGTAGATGCAATACGAGCTGCAAGTCTATTGAAAGGGAGTGACTGGAGCCAGACTGTTCCAGGTCCTGTTAATGTAGCCAGAAACAAACCCTCTCCTCCAAATATTGCAGATTTTATGCCTTTGGCAAGCTGTATGTCATAATTAACAGTTCTTGTCAGGGCAACAAGGCAGCCGGTATCCAACCTGAGTGTTTCACCTGGTCTAAGTTCTTTCTTAATGATGGTTCCTCCCGCATGGACAAAAGCCAGGCCGTCTCCTTCGAGTTTTTGCATTATGAATCCTTCTCCGCCAAAAAATCCTACTCCTATTTTCTTGTTAAAAGCTATTCCCACTGAAACACCCTTTGCAGCGCAGAGAAATGAGTCCTTTTGACAAATTAGCTCATTGTTGAACTGCCTTAAATCCATAGGAATAATTTTTCCTGGATAGGGGGCTGAAAAAGAAACCCTTTGTTTTCCTGAACCAGAATTTGTGAATATGGTCATAAAAAGGCTTTCGCCCGTTAGAAGCCTTTTGCCTGCAGAGAGGAATTTCCCTATAAGACCACTGGTGTTACTTTTGTCTGAACCGTCACCGAAGATAGTTTCCATCTGTATGTAATTGTCCATGTACATCATTGCTCCAGCCTCAGCAATAACACTCTCCTCCGGATCTAGTTCTATTTCAACCAACTGCATTTCACTGCCGATAATTTCAAAATCGATTTCATGACTCTTTTGACCCAATTTTCATACTTCCTTTCTAAATTTAGCTTATTGATACATTTTATAAATATTAGTATATCAATATTCATGATATTTGTGTTGCGAAATTCTTATTACATATCCCAAGTGTTACGTATATAAACCGAGGTATTAGTTTTGTGATTTTGATATTAAATCTTTTTATTTTCTACCGATATATTTATATGTATAGATATCTTTATTTTTAAAATCGATTAGACTCAACTTACAATTTCCAAAGGAAGGGACTCTCATCTTGAATAATACTGACTATTTCAATTATATAAAAATAAGTAAAAAATATAAACTTATATTAGTTTTAACCATTCTTGCTTTTTTGTGTAGAGTTTTTAGCATACACTTGATTTTTGACATTACTTTGTCATTAAGCAGTGTGTTTTTATTTATTATCTTAAGAGTATCCGGTTTGAAATGGGCAGTTCTAGCTGCTTTGATTGTCAATAGTTTAGTGTTTGTAACAAAAAGCCAGAGCATTGAATTAGTTTTGGGTTTTACAGAGATTTGTTTTGTTGGGCTGATTTATGAAAAAAAGCATAAATACATGGCTTTTTATGATGCTTTGTACTGGGTAATAATCGGAGGAGCTATTATATGTTCAATGTTGTATACAACTCAAGGTAAAGTTGGGATTGATGCCTATTCGCTAATATTTATATATCTTATTAATGGTATATTCAACATCACTTTGGCAGAAGTTGCTACAACATATGCGCCGTTTAAGAACTTATACGGTTTTGAAGTTGTAATTCAAAAACCACCTACAATTGTAGTGTTTCTAATTCACCTTTGTATTGCGGGTATTCTGGGTCCTTTTATGCTATATATGGTTTTTAACAGCTGGAATTTTGAAAAAGAAGTTAAAAACAAGGTGTTTGAAAACAGCAAACAAGCAGCGAACTATATTAATGATCAATTTTCTCATTGGTCTTCAGCAGACAGAAGAGCTCTAAAGCTCAAATCCTTATTACAGATAGGGTATGTTAATGACATAATTAAGGCGGGTACCATAGCTTCCACAATGAATATTCAGTTGTTGGACAGTAAAAACGAAGTGTTAGCTTCAAACTTTTCTAAAGATAAGAATAATACTTTTGATTTATTATCCAATTGGAAAAAACAAAGAATTTCCGATAACTTCTATATCTGGCTGCCTGACAAAAATTATTATCTTGATATCAGCAGCAAATGGGACAGAGCTTTTTATTTATATGAATCATCCATGTTTGACTTTAAAATACTCGTTAAAGTACCGATCATAGATTACAGGGATGAGCTGTTCACAAATTATCTTCTTCAAGCTAGAATCATAATGATTTTTTCCATACTGATTGCTTTTTTAATATTAATTATAAAGAATTTCATTGTGCGTTCTCTTTCTTTGTTATTAAATACAAGCACCAATCTTCCTGAAAAATTAAAAAGGCAACAGGGGATTTTCTGGCCTGAAAGCAGTATATTTGAGGTAAGCATTCTGACAAATAATTTTAAGGCTATGTCTGAGGAATTGGGAAATATGATTATGGAATACAAAAGTATGTACAATAGTCTTGAAAATAAAACTAACCAACTCATCGATTCGGAAAAAAGACTTCATGAAATGGCTTACTATGATGCATTGACAGGACTTCCTAACAGGCATTATTTTACCAATAACTTAAAATTTCTCTTTGAAGAAATGGCGAAAGATAACAAAACAACTGTTGATGTTATGTTGATAGATTTGGATAGATTTAAACAGGTCAATGACACTCATGGTCACTTAGCGGGAGATCTTTTATTAAAGATAGTTTCAGAGAGATTGATAGATATCTTAAATTACTATCCTAAAGACAATCATTTTGTGTCACGTATGGGCGGCGATGAATTTGTTGTTGTTATTAATGATCTTAACGAAAGTGAAACAAAATTGCTAGCCCAATCCATCATAACCGAGTTAAAAAAACCTATAAAATTGGAAGCGCGCGGTGTTTTTATCGGAGCCAGCATAGGAATTAGTGTTTATCCTTACAATGGGGATAATATGGTGGAAATTATGAAGAATGCTGATAAGGCTATGTATGCCGCTAAAGAATCGGGTGGAAATCAATATCGTTTCTATTCAAGTATCAACAATGTAGGTATTTCTCAGAAAATGTGTCTGGAACAGGATATTTATAAAGCTTTTGAACGGAAAGATTAGGAGGACAACTATATGAAAAAAAATACTTATAGGATAATGATTATGCTTGTAACGTTTTCGTTACTGTCAGCATGCGGTCCAAATACTGCGGAACTTAAAAACAATGCGCAGGTAAGCCATGAAACAAAAAGTACCGAAATTCCCAAAGTTAATAATACTGAGAATGATACCGGAACATTAACTATATGGGGATATGAAGATACATGGAAAGGCCAGCAGGAAAGTTTTGAAAAGGTGCATCCTGGAATAAAACTGGTGTTTAAAAAAACTGAAGAAAGTTCTGATGATGATATACAAAACGCTCTAACTTCAGGTGATGGTCCGGATATTATTTATATGAAGAGTGACAAAATGGGCAAGTATAACACCTCAGATGCCTTAGAAGATTTGCTAAAAGAGCCTTACAACGCAGGCGACATGTTGGATAAATTCGAAAACAATCAATTGAGCTGGGTAAAGTCTCTTGACGGGAAAGCATTATACGCGCTTCCAATTGTTTATTTCCCAGCAATCACATACTATCGCGAAGATATTCTAAAGCAATATGGGTTTCCTGCTGACCCTGAAACACTGGGCAATTACATGGAAAATCCGGATAACTGGATTAAAATGGCCAGAGAATTAAAAAAACATGATAAGTGGATTATGGAGTGGACGCATACCCCTGTGGAGATATACACCACTGGATTAGGTTTTTTTGACAAGGATTTAAACTTTAACCGCAACACTGAAGGTTATGGCAAAATGCTGAATTTAGCAAGAACTATAATAAATGAAGGTTTATCACCCGAGACTGGTATTTGGTCTCAAATAGGTCAGGATGCAATAAGACAAGGACGAATAGTTATGGTGTATATGGGCAGTTGGGGAAACTATGTTCTGGGCAGTTGGGCTCCCGAACAACAAGGTAAATGGAGGGCAACAAGGCTTCCTTTTGGGGCATACGGTATGAATGGAGGCGGAGCTCTTGCAATTACGAAAAATAGTAAACATAAGAAAATAGCCTGGGAACTTATAAAAACAATATACAATTATGATACAAAAAGCTTACAAAGCATGTTGAATATCCCTAATGAATATCTTGGAGGGCAACATGCAGAAAAATTATATGCCGATTTAAGGAAAAAAACACCTGAAATAATTTCTACACCAATGGACGATAGCGCTAGGACATTATGGCAAAAGGAAATAGATAATTTTTATTATAACTGCAACAATCTCGGTGACGGAACTGCGATAATTAATGAAATCGATAAGAAAATAAACGACAGTATGGCCAAGGATAGAAATATACTTTTGGAATCTTTAAAAAAATAATAGTTTTCATAACAATTAATGAAATGAAGAAGAACGCTGGTTCCACATTTGAACCGCGTTCTTTTTATATTTTCATCCTGTCTTATAAAATCAATATGCGCCGTATATTTACAGCATATCTCCATTTCTAAAGAGAATAATAAGGTTGAGGTGATAATAAATGAAAAAAATAGGCGTAGAAAAAGGATTGTCCAATGTAGCAGATTATTTGAGTTCAAAAGGATATTCGGTGCAGCTTCTAGGTGAAAACCTTGAAAAAAACGTTACAAAATGTGATAATCTAGATGCTATTGTTATGGCAGATTACAATACAAATATGATGGGCATAAGCGATATTTCCACAAGCATTCCTGTAATCAATGCCAGCGGGCTTACAGCGGAGGAAGTCAAGAACATGCTTGATCAAAAAATATCTAAGTCTTAATGGTAGAATAAAATTTGTTTCAGCCCGGTTGCAGGTTCTCTGTTGATTCCCAGCATCACAGATTATCGGACATAGCCGGGCCTCATTCTAATTTTTGTCCCGCTTTACTTATTTTATGCAATTATTTCCTAAATAAAACGGTAGTTTGTATGAGCTTACCATTTCTAGAGATGCTATCAATTTATATAGATAAATTCAGGACTTAAAATTCAGTTGTTATCGAATAATCATATTAGAATGCTTAAACATAAAATTACAAATTAATTTTTAAGGAGGGGGATTTAATGAAAAAAGTTATCAGTCTAGTATTGATAATCTCCATGTTGTTCACAATGTTTGTGATAAACATTGTTCCTACAAGCGCAGTATCCGATGTAAATTCATTCACAATTGTTAGCGCTGGAATGGTACCGGATATTTTAGTGGAAAATTCGGACTATAAGCAAGTAGTAAGAGTAGCTTCTGATTTGCAAAAAGATATTAAAGCAGTTTCTGCAATTGCGCCAGTAATCAAAAATACCACAAGCAGTTTAAGCCAGACAGCGATAATTATTGGTACAATTGGTAAAAGCAGTACTATTTCGAAGCTGATGCAGGATGGAAAATTAGATGAAGCAAAAGGGATACAAGGGAAATGGGAGTCTTACGTAATTAAAAAAGTAAGTAATCCACTACCGGGAGTAACCGAGGCTCTAGTTGTAGCAGGAAGTAATATGAGAGGTACAATTTATGGCGCATACGACATTTCAGAGCAGATTGGCGTTTCGCCGTGGTATTGGTGGGCAGATGTTAAACCAACTGTTAAGTCGGAAATCCTCATTTCCAGTCAGACTAAAGTAGAAGGAGAACCTTCAGTTAAGTATCGTGGAGTATTTATCAACGATGAAACAAACTTTACCAACTGGTCCAAACAATTTAAAAGCACAGTGAGTAGTTCTTTCCCGAATGAAATAACATATGGCAGACTATTCGAACTCATGCTTAGACTAAAAGCTAATACAGTATGGCCGGCTATGCATCCTGTAAGCGCAGCATTTAATAAAGACAAAGACGCCAATGGTATACCTATTAATGCCAAGACTGCTGATCAATACGGGATTGTTATGGGGACTTCTCATTGCGAGATGATTTTGCGCAATAATGAAGGAGAATGGGATGATTGGGTAAAGAAGAATGCTGGGAAGTATGAACTTCCAGCAAGCCTGTCAACTAGTACAAGTTCAAATATCAGAACATATTATGACTTTTCAATTGCTCCAAAAGCTTTAGAGGCTTATTGGAGAGAGCGTATACAGACCAATGGAGACTTTGAGAATTTATACACTATAGGCATGCGTGGAGTTCACGATACGGGAATGGCTTATGCAGGGCTAAAAGATCAGTCAATGGCTTCACGAGTCAATCTGTTAAATCAGGTTATAAAACTTCAACGCAATTTAATTAAAGAAAAATACGGTTCAGAAACAGGCGCCCAGCAGGTATTTATTCCTTATAAAGAGGCTGCTGATTATTATAATAATGGTTTATCTGTACCAGATGATGCCACTTTGATGTGGGCCGAAGATAATTTTGGTTATGTCAGGCAAGTGCCTACCTTAGCTGAAAATAAAAGAGCAGGCGGTTCCGGTGTATATTACCACATTTCCTACTATGGCGCTCCAAACAGCTATATATGGATTGATTCCACACCGCTTATCACAATGTATGAGGAATTAAAAAAGTCTTATGATACTGGGGCTAGTCGTTATTGGATTTTAAATGTTGGAGATTTAAAGCCCGGTGAGATTGGTACCGATTTCTTCATGAAGTTTGCCTGGAATGTCGGGAAGATCAATGATACAAACATTAAGGATTACTTGGCTTCGCTGGCAAAAAGAGATTTTGAGGCAGATGATAGTACTGCCAGAGAGATTTCCAGTATTATAACGGAGTATTTCCAGCAAGCTCACGCAAAACGAGCTGAAAATATGGGATTGGAAGGTACTGTATCAGAGCCGTTCAGCCTTATCAATTACGGTGATGAAGCCCAGCTACGTGTTGAAAAGATGAATGAATTGTTCAACCGGGCACAGGCAGTCTATAGCAAACTTACTGCTAATCGCAAAAATGCATTTTATGAAATGGTTTATTATCCGATTCGATCAACCAAATATTCGTTAGATATGGTTACTTATGCTATGAAAAATCAACTCTATGCAAAGCAAGGACGATATAAGAGTGTATCGGATTATATGGATTTAGCGCGAAAAGCGCAAGATAATATCGTAGCAGATTACAAGAATTATCAAGGTTTGGAAAATGGTAAATGGATCAATATGATAAATCCATATCCTAATGGATATCCACAGCCACTCACTAGAGCAAAATTGGATGCAATGCTTGTATCGAAGGGAACTGCAATAGATGGAATTGGTTCGGTTTGCGAAGGGCAGGATACATATCAGGACGATGTTACATTAAAATTTTCATCATTAGAAAATAATAAACGTTTTATTGATATTTTTGGTAAAGGAGAAAAAACGTATAACTGGACGTCTACAACTAGTGATAGCTTTATAAAGCTTTCTAAAACATCAGGAAGCGTTGTTAACGAAGAAAGAATTATAGTGACTATTGATTGGAGTAAGCTTGGTAATAATGAAACAAAGTCTGGAACAATCACAATAAAAGACGATTACAAAAACATCTATACCTTTAAAATATCCGCAAAAAAATCAGGAGTTTCATTGCAGAGTAATTCCTATGCAGAAGCTAATGGCGTTGTGGCTATTGAAGCAGAGAACTACACAGAAGCTATAGCCGGAAAAGACGGCACTAGTTGGAAGGTACTAGAGGGCATGGGCAGAAACGGCAGTTCAATGAGGGTGTATCCTGATAATTTCCATACAAGAGTAGATTCTAACTTTGACCAAACAGCACAACTTAAGTACAAGGTCTATTTTGAATCAACTGGCACCTTTACAGGAAAGCTTTATCGCATTCCTACTCTAAATGAAGGAAGTGAGAACGGTGTAGTCAGAACCGCAAGGACCGCAGTTGGGATTGATAATACTCCTCCAACAGTGTTAGGTGGTTCAAATAAATCTGGCTCAGGGAATTGGTCTAAAAATGTCATGGAAAATATAGAAAAATTAACATTTACTGTGAAAGTTACTCAGCCTGGTTACCATGATATTGTTGTTTATAAATCGGATGCTGGAATAGTTTTTGACAGAATTGTGATTAATACAGGCGGGGAGCAAAAGTCCTATATGGGACCACCTACCAGTTACAATACAATGAATTTTACAACACAAGAAGTTGCAGACTCTCCTTTATCAACAGGCGCTAAGCCAACGTCAACATCTACAGCAACATCAACAACTAAGCCAACGCCAACGCCAACGTCAACAACCAATCCGAACCCTGATAGCAATTTAGATATTAACCGTGATGGTGTAATAAATATGGCTGACGTAATAGTTTTAGCATCGAAATTCAACAAAGTTACAAATAATCCAGAATACACAATAGCTTGTGATTTGAATAAAGATGGAGCAATAAATATGGCTGATGTAATAATGATTGCTGCAAAATTTGGTAAAGTTATTTAGATCTATATAAAAAGCACTATTAATCTTACATTTGACGGAGCAAAATAACGAACGCTTTAACGTTATTTTGTGATAGGCAAATGTAAAAGATTAATTGCTTTTTATATAAAACATAATTACAAATTAATAAAAGAAGAGACATTTACATAAAAAGTAATTATTTTGTTTTAATTAAGAATGAGACTGTGAGAAGTTTTGCTTTTACACACTATTTCTCACAGTCTCTAATTCGTAGGATAATTACTCCTTTATAAAAATGCAAATATAAAATATACATCAGGATATTGATTATTATGCCTGACTTTGATGAAAAAACTCTCGAGAATATCATGGGTAATTATAATCCGTGATTTTCTGGAGAGGCTTAGAAATTTCGCTTTATGTTTAGAATTTAGAATTGCGCTTTGCAAAATATTAATGATGTGGGAAAGTTGAGTTAGGTAGTATCAAAAAAACTTAGCAACTGGTCGTTTCAAAAACTTGATATAATAGGTTTTCGTCATATGAACTTGAACAAGGAATTTTTGGAAACGACCTTAATGAATGATAAAGAAAACTCCATTTTTATAAATCTCAATATAGGCTCGACTTTAATACTATTATAGACTCCCTTCCTCAGCAAATTGAAGATAACTCTTAATGACCTCAAGTCTACTATTTATGACTAGACTTGCGGCAATTATGAATTTTCTATTTCTTTCCACTGTAACATGGTGGACATCTACCAATTTCATTAAGTCGGTCATGGGTATTTTTTTTGATTTATTTAATTTATAATAAAGCTCCGTATTGTCAGCAATTATTTTTGCTATTCTGATACATAGCCTTTTTGAATCTTTATGTTTTGGTATGTTCTTAGCCAAATTTTCGAGGGTTATTCCAAAGCTTGCTAATCTTTCTTTAAAGAGAATAATTTCTTCCTTTATTTCAATATTATCGAGCCTGCTTATCGCATCCTCGGGCATATATTTTTCTTTAAAGTCCTCAAATGATCCGCAATCAAAGTATGTAAAAGGGAATACATTCTTATCTTTTCTGCTTTTTCTCAAATAGTCTATTACCCTTCTGTTCATAACAAGATCGCTAAATCTTAAGAAGTTCTTGTTTTTACTGATATCGAAGCAATTTATTGCTTCATCAAAAGCCATGAGCGCAATACTGTATTCTTCACTGTTTTCAATTTCAACATATTTTCCGGTTATTCTGACAACCGTTTTTAAAATGAAAGGAGTGTAATCGCTTATAAATCTTTCTTTTAAAAGCTTGTCTCCATTTTGTATGTTAATTACTATATCATTAGCAGAGTCATTTTCGGGATTTAGCTTTTTAAAAATACTCAATTTAACCAATGTGATTTCCCTCCTTCTTATATATTTCGTTAATATTTTAAATTTTCAGTATAGTTACTTTAAATTATTAAATAGTCACAGTTAAATTTGCGCTGCTTCTCCATGGAATATATCATTTTCTAATTATTGTAACTATAAAATTGGCAGTGTATTTTTAAATATGTTTCGTGATAAACATTTTACATTAGGCAGAGCAAAATACCGTAAAATAGTTCGTTATTTTGCTCTGATAAATGTAAGATTAATAATGATTTTAATATATATGATAATAATATAGACAGGTCACTGTATAGTTTAAAAAGTTCTATTTTATATAAAAGTCAGGAGGAATAATGAACAATATCAGCGCAAATACACTGTTTCATTTTACCAGAAATACTGAAAATTTAATTAATATACTGATGGATGGATTTTATCCTATGTGTTGCGTGGAGGATTTAGGTTTTATTTATGAGAAAGATATGAAGGATGCTGCTAAAACAGGGTTTGCAATTCCAATGGTATGTTTTTGCGACATCCCATTATCCCAGATCAGCAATCATGTTGAAAAATTTGGCGGATATGCTATCGGACTTTCAAAATCATGGGGTGAAAGCAAAGGAATAAATCCTGTTATGTATGAATTACCCAACTCTAATGCCATAGAGACAATACGGGCATCAATTGGCGCAACCATCCCTTACCTTACTGGCAGGAGCTTGGAAAGTGAGGAGTATCAGGAGAAAATGAGGAAACTTGCCAATGAATTGATTTTTTTCTCATGTTATTTAAAGCAATACAAAGGGCAGAAATGGGATGGAGAAGGATTTAGCGGTAATGAAATAATGTTTTATGATGAAAAGGAATGGAGATATATACCTAGTTACAATAAAATTATAGAAAAATCTATTAAACCCTACCTATTTTCACATGAATTCATGGACGAAAGAAAAAAATCCGAGTTTAACTCGATTTTTAAACAACACTTTAAATTATGCTTCAAGCCAGATGACATAAAGTATATAATTGTCGAAAAGGAAAATGAAGTTTTGGATATGGTAAATAGTATTGAAAAAATTGAGACCCATTTCAGCGCTGAAGAAATAAAGTTGCTGATAACAAGGGTTATATCAGTTGAAAGGCTCAGAGCCGATTTTTAATAATATTTTGCTATGTATTTAACGAAATAACTATCGGTTTTCAAGGGCTTATATTAACCCTATAGATTTATAATTCAGGCAGTATTAAAAAGAAAACTTATAACTTGGCGTTTCAAAAACTTTATATAAGGGCGTTTCAAAAAATTCCTTGTTCAAGTTTATATGACAAAAACCCTTTATATCAAATTTTTTGAAACGCCTAAGCTATATAAAAAGCACTATTAATCTTACATTTGACGGAGCAAAATAACGAACGCTTTAACGTTATTTTGCGATAGGCAAATGTAAAAGATTAATTGCTTTTTATATATTATAAAATTACAGAAACTTCCCCTCTAAAGCCAGAAAGGAAGTTTTGATTTATTAAGTACTTTATTGAATTTATATGCTTTTTGCTTGAATTATATGTTTAGTGATAGACATATTACGTTAACGTTTAAAATCACGAAACATATACCTTGATTTATAAATCGTGAAAAATTCCATATTATTTTTGCAAATGAAGGCGCTTTAACTTCATTTGCTTATGTAAAGTCTTTTTCACGACTTATATACTCAAGTACCCAAAAAGCATCCGTTTCCGAAGAACAATAACAAGAACAGGATAATGAACCAAAGAATTAAATCGTTATTAAAAAAGCCGCCTAATCCTCTGTCAGTAGTTTGGTTTTCTTGTGGCATAAATATCACCTCATTTTATTAATATAATTTACGGATCTACAACTTCAGAACGGAATCCATTCCAGAAAAGGAGCAAGAATACGAGTATGAAGAATAAAATTTCACAGTTTTCTCCTAAGAATCCACCAACGCCTCCGCAGTTTGAACCAAATGACATAAAATCATCTCCTTACGTTTTTGTGTTATCACTATATTAATATATTGTTTTAGATTAATAAGTGTTACTATAAAAAATCAAAATATTGATTTCTATTATATATTTTGCAATAAACATTTTACATCCATTTTTTATATTGCAAAATATATACCTTTATTCATAAGTTGCGAAAAGTTCAGCTTTGATAGTAAAATGCAGACGTATTAACTGCATTTTTAATGTAAAATCTTTTTCGCAACTTATATACAATAATAATGTTGAATAAATAATGTATTAACAGATTTAAATTTGTAGCAAGTATGATCTTTTTTGAATACTATACAATAAAAGAATACATAGCAAAAATAAAGAGCATTTAACAGCTTAAATTTTTGTAATGGCAATTATATTAAAATCATTATTAATCTTAAATTTAGTAGAGCAGAATAACGAACGATATTAACGGCATTTTGCGATTGATAAATGTATAGGATTAATTGATTTTAATATAGTTACTAATTATTGATTATTGATTAATGAATGGAGGATTTGAAAATGGCTGATGAAAGACAATGTGGCTGTGGTGGATTTGGATTTGGCGGTTGTGAATGGATTTGGTGGGTAATTATCATAATAATTATTATATGTTTAGTTTGCCCTGGATTCTTCGGAGGAGGATGCTTCTTTTAAATTCTGATTTTAAATTATCGAATGGCAGTATTACATAAGGAGGCGGTCAGCCTCCTTATGTAATTTCTAAAGAACTGCGGCTTAAGGTCCGGAATTTTATAAATTCTTATACAGGCGCGTCTAAGGGCGTTTCAAAAAATTCCTTGTTCAAGTTTATATGACGAAAACCCATTAGATCAAGTTTTTGAAACGACCAGTTGACCAGTTATTTTTTTGATACTACCTAAGTCAAAGAAATCTATTTTAAAACAGTAACATTTATGATATTAACGAAATATATTAAATTGTGAAGTAATTATACTATTTCAACACAGAAGGAGTTGTTATTATGGGTGGTGTAGTAGGCGGCGTTGGCTGTGGTTGTGGATTATTCCGCAATAACTGCGAACTATTATTCTTTATACTTGTATTCCTGCTTTTATTCTGGAATGGCAACAGAGCATTTTTAGAAACTTAAAGTAAAAAGATAAAGAAGCAAAAGACTTTTAAGGATTCTAGAAAGTAACGGAGGTGATATATATGGCAGACGATAGAAATGTTGGAGCATGCGGACTTGGAGGACTTTTTGGAAACGATGTAATCCTTTGGTTTATAATCTTATTCCTGTTACTCTTCTGGTGTGGCGGCTTTGCAGGTGGAGTTATTTAATCAACATATTAACGGACTACGAAAGTAGTGATAGGCTTTGGTATCTATGTCAATCATAGGAATTAAGCCGCTAAATATCTGGCTAAAAACTTCCTTTCATTTGCTGAAGGGAAGTTTTTCTTATAGATAAATAAAACAATTAGCATATATAAACAATTTAGCAAGGAGAATATTTTATGAGGGGCACATATCTAGATTTACTTGCGAAGTATGGAATCAGCGGCGCTCATCCAGGGGGATTACATTTGACAAAAAGGATACTAAATACGCTTAATTTCGATATTAATACCAGACTACTTGATTTAGGCTGTGGTACAGGTCAGACTCTCGCTTATATTGCCAAAACTTATCCATGTAAAATAACTGGAGTTGATATAAATAATCAAATGCTCAATAGAGCAGCCTTTAGATTTAAAACAGAGAATCTTCCTGTAGAATTATATTGCGCAAATGTAATGGATTTACCCTTTCCAGGGGATTCGTTTGATATTGCTCTTTCAGAGTCGGTTACTATTTTTACAAAAATTGATAAAGCTTTAAAGGAATATGAGAGGGTTTTAAAAAGTGAGGGAACTTTGTTGGCAATTGAAATGTCTGCTGAATATCCGCTTTCATCAAGAGAAGTAGAGGAAATTAAATCTGTTTATGGAATTGAGTATGTTCCTACTGTTAAAGAGTGGGAAGAATTGTTCAGGACTGCTGGATTCAAAGGAATTCAAACAAATAGCGAAGCAATTTACCCAACACTGACGTTTACATCTCCTAAAATGTTGTACGATTTCTATCCACATCTTCGTACTATAAGCCGCTATCGAAAAATACTAGGTTATAGGGTTTATCACTGCAAAAAGTAGGCGCGCCTTATAGATATCGAACTGTAAAACTTTACGCTTGGTATCTTTAATTTATTTCTG
>JAUZPS010000339.1 GCA_030705945.1 Bacillota bacterium | reverse complement strand
GCTGTTTCTCATTCCTTCTTTTGCATAAATCATCCATAACCGCCTTTATTTCATTCTTATCTCCTGATTTTAGCTTTATTTCGCTACTTAGAACAACTCCCTGCTCCTTCTGGATGAAGCTGGTTCTATAACCAAAGCAGTTCATATCTCCCTCAAGGGTTTTAATATCTCCATTTTTATCTATATATTTGGTTTTAACAACCACATCTTTCATTTCACCGCCGTAAGCTCCTGCATTCATGGCGATAGCGCCGCCTAGCGTCCCTGGTATTCCAGATGCAAATTCTATTCCTTTCAGACTGTTTTGAAGAGCAATCTGAGATAATTTAGAAAGAAGCAATCCAGCCTCAGCTTTGATAATACATCCTTCCACAGTAAATTTATCAAAATTATCAAATAACTTAACCGTTAATCCTCTGATGCCTTTCTGTCTGACAATTAGATTTGATCCATTTCCCATAATAAATATCGGTACATTTTCTTTATTTGTTACATCAATTATCTTTTTAACTTGTTCAACGTCGCCAGGTGTAACTAAAATGTCTGCAGGTCCTCCAATTTTAAATGATGTATGCCTTGACATAGGTTCGTTATTTTTTACGTTATCCTTACCAACTACCTCAGTCAGCAAATCTGAAATATACTTTATATCCAATAAAATCAGCCTCTCTATTATAGATATCAAAAGCAAATAACCGCGAAAAAATTATATCTATTTTATTTTACTGACATTACTTTTACATTAGAAGCAATAAATTATACATTTTCTATAATAAATTTGAACGCGCTTTCTTTTCTTTAACATACTTTAAAAACTCTTCGCATGAAGAACCTAAAATAAGTTCCTCCGGCATATCTATAGATTTAAGAAGCGCTGTCACCCTGTCAAAATTGCCTACATCAAAGCTAATGTGAGCATCACTGCCGCATATAACCTTAACACCTTTTTCTCGGCATTTTAAAGCAAATTCTGTACAGTTCTTTTCGCTGCCTTTTCTGACAACAAATGAATGATTATTTATTTCGATCAGCTTATTGTACTCTTTTGCGCAATTGACAACCCTGTCAATATCAACTTGAAAATATGGATTTCCAGGATGAGCGACAGCATCTATAAGAGGATTTTTTAGAGCATTAACCATTGCTTCAGTATGCTCCTCGACTGTACCAGGCTTTATACAAAGGTCATGAAAACTTGCCATAACAAAATCAAGTCTTCTTAAATATTCATCCTTTAAGTCTATAGTTCCGTCAAACTTAATAATATTAGCTTCTATCCCTTTTAAAACCCTAACACCGTAAATCTCTTCAGGTATAACCCTCAGGTTAGCAAAATGTATTGGACATGGAGCTCCAATCATTGATGGTCCATGGTCTGTGATTGCGAACATCTCTATACCACGCCCAGCCGCCTCCCTCGCCATTTCCTGTACAGTGCTGTATGCATGACCGCTAGAAATAGTATGTGTATGCGAGTCAACAACAATTCTCAAAATTGAAACCTCCTCCACTAGATAAAAAGCAATTAATCTTTTACATTTGCCTATCGCAAAATAACGTTAAAGCGTTCGTTATTTTGCTCCGTCAAATGTAAGATTAATAGTGCTTTTTATATAGATACAAAACTTGAACAAGGAATTTTTTAAAACTCCCTTAGTGATTGCTTTCCGAATTTTTGCTCATTTCCCCTAAAACCTTGTCATTTAATGCTTTTGCGGCATTATAACCCATCTTCTTCTGCCTACTATTCATAGCAGCTACTTCAACTATGATGGCAAGGTTTCTTCCAGGTCTTACAGGAATATTTAATGATGGAACATCAATGCCAAGAATATCAGTATATTCATCTACAAGTCCCAGCCTGTCATACTGCTTCTTTTCATCCCAAAGTTCAAGCTGAATGACCAGCCTTATATTTTCCGTAACCTTTACTGATCCTACCCCGTAAAGATTCTTTACATCCAATATTCCTATTCCTCTAATTTCAATAAAGTGTCTTATTATATCAGGCGCCTGCCCTACAAGAGTTTTATCTGAAACCCTTCGTATTTCTACAACATCATCTGCAACAAGTCTATGTCCTCTTTTAACAAGTTCAAGCGCAGTTTCACTTTTACCTACTCCGCTTTCTCCAAGAATCAAAATACCTTCCCCATAAACTTCAACCAACACGCCGTGTTTTGTTATTCTTGGAGCGAGTTGAACATTCAAGTAACTAATCAGACCGCTCATAAAGCTTGAGGTTGTGTCTCTGGAAATCAATATAGGAACGCCATATTTTTTTGACACATCAATCATTTCAGGATATACTTTTAAATTCCTTGCCACAACCATACATGGAAAAGCGTGCTTAAAAAGATCATCCAATCTGTTAGTTCTCTCTTCGGAAGTCAGATCCTTTAGATAGGCAAACTCAACATTTCCAACAACCTGTATTCTATCGCTGTCAAAGTGCTTAAAATGCCCTGTAATCTGCAATCCCGGCCTATTAACATCTGATGCTACAATCAGTATATCTTCCAGATTATCATAATCAATAACCGGTTCTAACTGAAATTCATCCACTATTTCTTTTAAAGTAACTGAAAACATTATGTCCTCCATCAAATATATACCTGTTTGCTCAAAGCTATATTAAAAGTTATCAATCTTTTACATTTATCTATTGCAAAACCAGTATAACTATTCTCTAAAATGATTTTATATAATTATATAATATTCAATAGAAAAAAGAAACCACACAAAGACTTTTTGCATGGTTTCTTTTATTAAATTATTACCTTATTTGACTTTTATTCTTATTTCTTCTTCTGAGCTCCTATTCTCATTCCGTAGAATGAACGCCATACAAATACGAGCGCAACTACAAAGAAAAAGATTCCGATTTTAGGAGCAATATCTCTGAAATCTTTCGATATAGCTATTTCCATTGCTAACAATCCGAATAATGTTGTAAATTTGATTATTGGGTTTAAGGCAACAGATGATGTATCTTTGAATGGGTCACCAACAGTGTCTCCAACAACAGTTGCATCATGTAACGCTGTTCCTTTTTCCTTCAGGTCAACTTCTACAACCTTCTTCGCGTTATCCCAACATCCGCCGGCATTAGCCATAAACAGCGCTTGGAACAAACCGAACACAGCTATTGATATAAGGTACGCTACGAAGAATGCAACCGGCTTATTATCAGTTCCCTGAGGAGCTGATATAAACGCGAAAGCAAGCGCAAAGGAGAATACTGCTATAAAGATATTGA
The DNA here is from genome assembly GCA_030705945.1 of Bacillota bacterium. GTDB lineage: Bacteria > Bacillota > Clostridia > Acetivibrionales > DSM-2933 > Pseudobacteroides. The sequence continues at coordinate 2,332 of JAUZPS010000339.1, read as the reverse complement.
ACATACCTTTCTGAGCGTACTGAGTACAAATCTTAACAACTTCTTTTGATTTTTCAGTAGCCGCTGATTGGCTGGCATTTTCATCAAGTTTGATATTCTTCTTGATATATTCAACGGCTCTGTATGCTCCAGTTGAAACTGCCTGTGTTGATGCTCCGGTAAACCAGTAAACAACAGCTCCACCACAAAGGAAACCTAATATGGTGAATGGATTTAATACGTTTAATATTGTTTCAGGTTCTACACCCAAAGTGTTCTTAATAACAAGTATGAGCGAGAATATCATTGTTGTAGCTCCAACAACCGCTGTACCAATTAAAACAGGTTTTGCAGTAGCTTTAAATGTGTTACCTGCTCCATCATTTGCTTCAAGATAATATTTCGCTTTATCAAAGTCAGGTTTGAATCCGAAATCCTTTTCAATCTGCTTATCAACATTTGGTATTGATTCAATAAGTGAAAGTTCATATATTGACTGAGCGTTATCTGTAACAGGTCCATAACTGTCAACAGCTATTGTAACAGGTCCCATACCAAGGAAACCGAATGCAACAAGACCGAATGCAAATATTGATGGGTAGATCATAATATCAGACAATCCCTGATTACTTACAAAGTATGCTATAAACATCAAGCCGAAGAATACCATACCTTTCCAGAACGCGCTGAAGTTACCTGCTATCAAACCTGCAAGTATGTTCAAGGAAGGTCCACCTTCTCTTGAAGATATAACTGTTTCCTGAACGTGAGCTGATTTTGGACTTGTGAAAATCTTTGTGAATTCAGGAATAACAGCCGCGCCTAGCGTACCACAGCTTATAATGATCGACAGAATCCACCATAAGTTTGCCTGATGGGCGTAAACATCAGAACCAGGTCCTATTAACAAGTAGCTAACGATAAATGTAACGATTATTGATAAAATTGAAGTTATCCAAACCAGGTTTGTAAGTGGCTGCTCAAAGTCAAATTCTTCTTTTCCGCTGTACAAAGCGTTACTGATAGCTTTGTTTATGAGGAAGGATACTATTGACGTGATAACCATTAATATACGCATAACAAATATCCAGATCAAGAGGTTGCTTTGGATTAATTCTTTTGCCTGTGGCAAGTTTGTGCCAACTGCAAGAACTATGAAGGATATCAAAGCAACACCTGTAACACCATATGTTTCAAAACCGTCTGCTGTAGGACCAACGCTGTCTCCTGCATTGTCGCCTGTACAGTCAGCTATAACACCAGGGTTACGGGGGTCATCTTCTTTAATTTTGAAAACGATTTTCATAAGGTCAGAACCGATATCAGCAATCTTTGTGAAGATACCGCCTGCGATACGTAGAGCGGAAGCTCCTAATGATTCACCAACAGCGAATCCGATAAAGCTTGCTCCTGCTAAGTCTCTAGGAACAAAACGCAGAATTATAAGCATCATGAAAAGCTCAACACATATCAAAAGAACTCCGATGCTCATACCAGCATCAAGAGGAATGTTCAAAAGCTTAAGAGGCTTCTTCTCCAAAGAAGAAAACGCCATTCTGCTGTTTGCCAAAGTATTCATACGGATACCATACCATGCTACTCCATATGAACCAAGAATGCCTAAAACTGTCCATGCAAGAATAAATAACACGTTACCTACATTTTTACCTTCAAGGAAACCAAAATAGAAAGCTATGCAAGAGCCGATGAAAACAAAGAGTATTCCTAAGAATTTCCCCTGTTGAACCAAGTAAGTCTTGCAAGTTTCATAAATAGTATTCGCAACATCAAGCATCGACTTATGCGCTTTAAGGTTTTTAACCTTTGTGAACTGATAAAATCCAAATGCTAATCCTATCAGACAAACTACAAATCCAGCATACAATAAATTGTTTTGACTACTTGAGAAACTCGGCACTTTCAAGTCCGCTTCACTCGCAAAAACCATGCAAGGCGTAAATAGAGCAATTAATAAGCCGAATAAGCTTAAAAATGACGCCTTAGCCATTTTCTTGAACTTAAAATCCATTTCGTATCGTCCTCCCTTAAATTATTAAAGCTAAATTTTAACTATATATTTCAAATTTTCTCCAAGGAGAAAATATAATAAAAAATTCACGCCAGAATACATTATAATATGCAAAAATAGAATATTCAATATTAAAATTAAAAACTTTGATAAAATTTAAACAAATTATTATTTTTGACCCTTTTTTCAGGAAAGAACATATAATTATAGAAAAACAGCCCAAGGAATATATTTCCTGGACTGTTTTGGAGCGGGTGATGGGAATCGAACCCACGCAATCAGCTTGGAAGGCTGATGTTCTACCATTGAACTACACCCGCATAT
>JAUZPS010000338.1 GCA_030705945.1 Bacillota bacterium | reverse complement strand
CTTAAGTTTATTTGATTTAAACAATACAGATAAGAGGTTATATCTAAATTATGATCAACTTAAAGGTAGAATAAAGTGGTGGAATATACCAAATGATAAAGTATTTAAAACCTGTGCACGGGGTACCGACTGATCATTTTATCTTTGTAGAAACAGGTGATAATGAGGTTGAAATATATGTATATTAATTAGGTTAGTTGTAAAATAAAGTGAATGTTTCTTGCCAATTTTGGTATTTGGTATACCCTTTCCCAGGTTATAGACACAAAAAAGCCTCCAATCCAAATTTGGAGGCACTGTTTTCTGTTTTCTTTATTTCCGAATTTCTAATTTTCCGCAATCAATCAGCAGTTCCCCGGAGTTATATGTTTTAAGGCAGGCTAATTGATTTCAAAGCTAAACTCACATAATTTTTACTGTTTATATGCTGGGTTTCCCCAGCCTTTTTATATACTCTGGAAAGCAGCAGAGAATATCAGGGGACCAGACAGTATTGGATTATAAAATCCCAGTTATTTTAATAATGTTATTTAAATATAGAGTACTTGCTTGGGATGCAAGAGGCCGCGTGTTCAAGTCAAGTCACGTCACTCCAACCATAGAACGAAGCGGACTACAGGGTTTCTGTAATCCACTTTTTTCATTCTTAAATATATGAAAGTAACTAACTAATAACTAATTGAATTTATAACTCGCATTTTATCTAAAAAGTACACTCCTGCGTTTATTTCTATCTTCAAAACATGCTAATGTATCCAGTGTAGTATCTCCGAAAAAGAAGCTGTATTCAAGCTCGGCATGTCTTGTCTGGATTAATTCCTTCATTGTTTCTTTATTATCAAACTCGTCAAAAATAGTTACGAAATGTTTTTTCCTTTTAGCACACATATCTCCTATTTCGTTATGTACTTTTCTCTCACAATCTGAGTAAAACATTAGCAAATCAATAAATGAATATTCACCGTCAGGAAGCCAAAATTCCCTTTTAATATACTCCTTAGTATACTCGAAATCTGGCGTATAGTGATTGACCTTCTCGAAGCAATCGTCACACATATCACTTACTAAGCTAAACATACCTATTCCAACCTCTTTGTCACACCTTGAACAATTCCGTATATATATTTTCCTCCTTAAAATTTGTATCAGTAATCACAATTATTAATTCTCTATCAAAATGGAAACTCCTGCTAATAAAAGAAAAAAGGCATAGTAAGACTACATCTTTTAAACTTTTAATTACATGGTGTCTGGTAGTTTGAAGAAAAGTAATCATAACCTTCAGCAATATTAGAAACAGCGAAATCTGAATACATAATTATTCCTAATCCATATATGCACAAAATTTATCTTTTTCTCCATTTTAAAGAAACCTCCCCTTATATGCCTTGTTGGGCTATAACCCCTGTGTAACGCCTTCGGGTGATTTAATATAGAAATTGCACCAAACTGTTTCATCGAATTCAAGGGGTGAAATTCCCTTTGCTGCCTGGAGTTAACATCGATAATGCCACCAGTTAAGTGGGAGATGAGGCAAGTACTAATCCTCTACTATGCGTCTTAAACCTGCCAGTTCAAGATGTATAAAGTGTAGTGAAGTCGTAACCTGAAAAGCCTAAACCGCAAGGCATGGCATAATATATGGTGCAAGTATCCGAGAGGCATGGTTAATTAAAACTGAACATGTGTCGTAAAGCTTCGTTAGTTGGCAGCCCTTATTATACATCTTGTAAACCAGTTCTATAAAATTGAAGCAAAACGATAAAGCAACATAATAAATTAGAATGTCTTTTTCCAGTTTAGTTATTGGGTTTTAAGAATAGCTTCAAAGCTGTCTTTGTAGCTTCTGACGTAGCAAGTCTAGAGAATATCAATCCCCCCCAACCTTTAGTAGGGCTAGCGAAGTAGTGCTTTAGAATCTTTATAGCAGCGTTTAAGTAATTGAAAGGCTGCTATACGTGGTCTTTCAGAGTCAGGCTAGAGAAAGTATACGATAAAACATTTATCGTGTACTTTCTTTGGCCCAGTAAGTGATTTCAAGCGGACTGACTGAATGCTCTGTAGCCTTTTAAAAACACACATTACTTTCTTCCTGCTTATTTTCATCTGTATGTACCGGCGTTGCAGTAGCAGATATAGTTGTTTCAACAGGGGTTGGTATAATTGTCGGTACAATTGTTGTAACTGGGGTTGCGGTAATCATGTTTTCAGTTTGTTTATCTTCGAGTTGCTGTTTTTCGGCCAAGTAATATTAAGAATTATTTTTTGGAGATCCATTGGTTAAATATATTATTATTGTCCCTAAAACCAACCAGACCAAAACGCCTCCAATTATTGAAGGTTTTTTCAAATTACCTAATGTTGTAAAAAGATTTGATTTAAAACTTAGTTTTACATTTCCTTTTAGCTCGATATCTGAATTATTTAGCTTAATATTAGAAATGGACCCTCTTTCCTCAGGCACAATCAGGTCAAATTCCAATGTCCCGGTATACTTCCTGCCGCTATTCTCTTTGCCGGTATAATTACTTCCATCAGTATGTCGTTTATCTCTTACTTTTTTATACTGGAAGATTGCATCATCACCCGATACAGATACACTTAATGCTTCTTCCAAAAATTCGCCAAAATCCTGGGTATTTAAAATGATATTCTTGAATTCTTCTTCAATGTGACTGGACCTGACTAATCCCTCAATTTTTTCACGTATAATCTTTTTTTGTGTTAAAGTTGTCTCATTTTGAGCAAACTCGACAATTTTCTTTATATCATCGTTTCTGGGAATAGCTTTTTTATTTTTCCATTTGGAAATAATTGATTCATCTTTTAGAAGATACCGGTGTGCCAATATATTGGCATTTTTCTGTGCTGCTTTTAGTATGATTTCCAGAATGGATTTTAAATTCAAATTATATGCCATACTTTGCCCCCCTTTAGTGAAAAAAATATAAACTTAGTTTACGAAATTATTTATCGTTTGTCAATTTTATACTAAAGGGATGAATTATATAATACCTCCAAAATGGATGAAATTAAAAGTACTTTGGTGAATTTATCAAGGCACAGCAAGCTGAATGAGGAATATTTTGAAATTGAGTTTATTTATATTTAAAAATAATTTTAATAGCAAAACAATGGAAAATTTAGAAAATAAGTTATTGAGATTTGAGTAGATATTATGGACTATATACAAGTAGAAAAATACAACTTTGCGACATAAAAATTATTAAAAGTCGAAAATTATATTGAAGTAATATATTTTGGTTTGTTTTATTACTAAATCACTTTATTTTTCAATCTGAAAATATAAAGTGAAATGCTTTACCTCCTATTATGTCCGCCTTATTTTAAGGGTGGACTATATTTTTTTTATAGAGAAAAAAATAGTTTACTCAATATTTAAATCTCTATATTTTATTCCCTTTGTTTAAAGGGTAATTTTATATTTTTTGATGTGTAAAATAAGGCTTTGAAAATTTTTAAAAAAATAAGAATTTTACGACGTAAAAAAAAAGTATTTTCGAAGTTTAATATATGATGTAATATATAATTATAAGAATCCCATTTGAGGGAGAATTTGAAGGAAATGTTCTGTGACTTTCTAACGTGAAAGTTACACTCATTTAAAAATTAAATTATAGGCATTTGCAAAATAATAAAAAAGTGACATGTAAAAAAGTAACAAGTATGTAAATGGACATTGATAAGTAAAAAGGGCTGTAAATTGATGATTGTATGGGTGGAGATATGAAAGATAGAGAAAGAATTGCATAACAAATAAACCCATAAATCAAGGTATTGTTTAAAACTCAAACAGCATTGTCAAGAAACCAATGGTCTAAGACTTCTGAAATATTTAGGTTGAGCAATCTTGTCTGCGAGTATAACGGTAATCAACTGAGTTATACCAGCAAGAATTAAATCAGCCTTAATAGTAAGATTATCTCTGGTTTTGGGATTACCACAGGACATAGGCTCCTTAAAATATTGGATGGTTTTTTCTACAACAACTCTGTTTTTGTAATCAGCAGACCATTCTTCAGAGCCTCTGATAACACCAGGATACATGCGGCGGTCTTGAGAAGGCGAGGTATGAGTCATTCTACCGCAAGGCTTTCCATTGCATGGATTTTCACATGAAGTAATCCATTTACCTGCTATATAGTTGGTTTTGGGGCAGAGCCATTTAAATCGGTCGCTTCTTCCTTTTTCCCGGGTCCAGCCACCAGGTTTCATAGTTATTGACGGATCTTTAGAGCATAAAGGCCAACCATTTTCATCATACTTAAGTGGTGGAAGTTCGGGATTTGAATTGCGGTTATTTAAAGGAATTAATACTTTTTGAAATTTAAATTCATCCATAAGCATTGGATAGGTTGCATAGGAGTCAAAGATAGAATCACCAAGAAAAGTATTATGTGAGGCATTAGGATGGAGATTAAAATAGTCTGAAAGCACGGGTTTGAGGGATTTTGAATCACTAATGGATTTATCTTCATCAGGAGAATCTGACTTTTTCTCTATGTGAATTTCAGGATGTTTTAATTTGAAACTATCATCTAAAAAAGAAATGTTTCTGACAATACCAAGGCCATTAGTAATGATTGCAAATTTGTAAACATAGCAGAAATAGCCATTAATAAAAAGTTGTTTAATATTATTATTGGCAGAAGCAGAGGAAGGCATCATGCCATAAGCCATTTTATAGACATCGACTTCAGGATTGTTTTTATATGCGCGCTTTAGTTTTCTGATAATTGAGTTAAGGAATTTGGGATTGTTTTCAGTAACGTAAGCCTCAATACCGGAAGTATCAAAAGCGATAGTTGAGGCTAGCTTGGGGTCGATCTTTTGACAAATTGGTTCACTAATGTCCACTAGGTGATTAAACAAGGATTCAAGGTCATTTCCGAAATCTTGTTTGAATCTTGTAAATTGTGAATTATCCGGAACTTCATTTAAACCACAGAATTCACGGGCTTCCTTACAAAGTTTAAGGAAAATAATTAATAGAGATACTTTAGGGATTCCTAATATCTTTTGAAGAATTAGAGCTGCTAATAAAGAATGCAAAGAATATGTTCTATTTCTACCTAAGACTTTGTAGTAAGACCAATAAAATGTTTGTGGAATAAGCGATGATAAATCCAGGTGCTGGGTAAGCATTTCAAGAAATTTAGGTTTATCATTTTGATAAACGTCCTTGCACTCTTGATATACGTCGGATAGAGAAATTTGATTATAAAGTTTTACCATTTGTTTTCCTCCTTTTTCGTGGAAATATTGTATTATTCAACTATATTTTACACTTTTTAAAGGAGGAAAACAATTTTAAATATATACTGCAACCCTTTAATTTCGAGGGTTTCGGTATTTTACAAATAACTAAAAATTAAATTATTTAAGGGGGAAAGTGTTTATGTACAAGAAAAAAAACAGAAGTTTAATCAGTTGGTTATTGTTCGCGACAATGATTTTGTGCATGATGCAGCCGGTTGGAACAGCAGAAGCGGCAATGGCAAAAAGCTCAAAGTGGGTAGGTAACATAATTGCAGGTAGTGTGCCATCGAATGTTGCTGCAGCAGGTGATT
>JAUZPS010000337.1 GCA_030705945.1 Bacillota bacterium | reverse complement strand
CTTAATTTTTTTAACATAAAGACACTCCCTCTTTCTTATATTTTATTTACTTTTAATTTTAATTGTTGCACTAAGTACCTTGTTTCATAAGTTACGAAAAGTTCATCTTTGATAGAAAAATGCAGACGCATTAGGGCGTTTCAAAAAATTCCTTGTTCAAGTTTTTTAGATGGAAACCCTCCATATCAAGTTTTTGAAACGCCCAGTTGTTAAGTTTTTTTGATACAACCTTAACTGCATTTTAATGTAAAATCTTTTTCGTAGCTTATATACCTAAACAATTTAATTATTCTGTAACATGTAACATTTTTAAAAAATAGTGTTAAATTTAGCTGCGATAAGTATTACATCAGCCATGTTTATTGCTCCGTCTTTATTGATATCATATATATCAACATACCCGGGATTTCCTATAACAGTATTAAATTTGCTAGCTAAAAGTACTACATCAGCCATGTTTATAACACCGTCATGGTTTAAATCAATGCTATTTACAGAAGTCGAAGTCGGTGTAAAAGTTGATGTACGCGTTGAAGTTGGGGTTGAGGTTGAAGTTGGAGTAAAAGTTGGTGTTGAAACTGAGGATGAACTGAACTTCCACCAGTTGAAATTAAATAGACTACCACTACCGCCCGTAAATTTTAGGTATAAATCATGTATCCCGGTGGCGCCTGTGACTTTACAGGACTTGGTTGTCCAAGTCTGTAAGCCTCCTGTTCCAGAAACTGCGCAAGTCCCAATAAGCGTTCCTGTAACGCTGTCAAGGCGAAGCTCAATATTTCCGCCACTAGCTGCTGAAGCTACTCTTGCATCAAATGATATCGCGCCGTTACCAAAATTAACACCCTTAACCTTTATATTATCCCCGTTTTCGATATTGCATACATCCATTCCACCCTCACTGCATTTTTCTGATTCGACCCCTGATCCCCAGCAAATTGTTTCAGCTTCTGTTTGGTTGTATGGATTTAGGTTACCTATCTGGTTTGGTCCTGTTTTGGTCATATTAAACTGAGGAATAGTCCCATCGGAATTATACTTAAACTGTTCAATACATACTGAACGGTGGTAGCCTCCGCCACCTGGCAGAGCTCCATTATGATAAACAAAGTAGGAATTCCCATTATAATCCACTATTCCGGGATGGTTTGTAAAACTGTTACCTTGGGTTGGCATGATCACGCTTTTATATGTCCATGGTCCGGTTGCGCTGTTACTTGTTGCATAAGCGATATTTTCAGATCCTGAACCCATTCCAGCATATACCATATAGTATAATCCGCCACGTTTATAAAGCCATGGAGCTTCTATGAAACTAGTTGGTTTAGGAGATACCTGAACAATACTGCCCGAATATGAAATCATGTCCTGGTTCAACTTCACATAATAAAGGTTAGTGTTTCCCCAATAAAGGTAAGCCTGTCCATTATCGTCTATGTATACTGTAGGGTCGATATCCTGGGCCCCGTTATTTGCTATTAAAGGTTTTCCAAGAGCATCTTTAAACGGTCCTATCGGACTGTCTGCTACCGCTACACCGATTACCTTAGCTCCTCCTCCATTTTTCCTAGTCATAGGGACATAGTAATAAAACTTACCATTCCTTTGGATACACTGGCCTGCCCAAGCATCACCTTGAGCCCAGCTAAAGGTAGTGTAAGATAACGGTGAACCATGATCTGTCCAGTTTGCCATATCTTTTGATGAATAGCATCTCCAGTCATTCATAGTATAAAAATTATTAACTAATGTGTCCTCGTCATGTCCTGAATAAACATAAAAAGTCCCGTCATACACCATAGGCGCAGGGTCGCCTGTATAGATATTCTGAATGATTGGATTGTCAGCAAAACCTACCGTGAAATCAAAAACCATAATCAATACAATTGAAAACACAAAAAACAATTTACTTTTCATCCATAAACCCCCCCGATTGAAATTTTACTTAGGTTGTTTCAAAATTCCTTGTACTAATTTTTATGTAAAAACCATTCGTCAAACTTCTTGCGCTAGCCGCAGAAAAGTGATTTTAAAACATAAATTACGTTTCCACTAATATCTTATTTTTGAGTTGTACTTCCCCTTTTTCTCCCTCCTCAATTTATCTCAATATTTATATAAGACCGAACCCTCGTTTTATAGGTACAGAATTACATATCATCATAGTAATATTATTTTATTCACATAACATATTCGTAATATATTTATCTTTTAGGTTCGGAATTTTATATTAATAATATTAATAATTAATAAAGAAAAATTATTTCATGAAAATTAAGTAATATTTCTTTCAAACAAAAATGAGGAAGGAATATCCTCCCCCCCCATTTTTTACATTTCATTGCAATTACAGGTTTTACTAATAACAAATCATAAACGTTGCGCTCTGCTTATCAGTATCAGAGGAACCGCTTGTGATTGGATCAATCTGCAGTTTCGAATTTAGATTTCTTATATATCTGTCTGGGTTATTGTATGAGCTGAAGGATGTCCAACTAGAATCTGAAAATCCTGGTTTCTTATAGAAGGTTGCATCCTGCTTGAATGTCGTCGACCCATCATTTTTCTGTAAGGTTAAAACGTAATTTGAATGCCTTAAATAACTGCCGGGTGTATTGACAGATTCAAAGGAAACTCCATTTGGATCTGCAAGTCCGGGTACAATCTTCCACTGCATATCGGCGGTAGGGTCGAATGGAGCTGAAGCTATCAGGCAATCGGAATTACTATGTCTGACATATTTATCAGGCGCATTGTAAGACTTAAGTCTGTTCCATGTAGGAGCTCCATATTTTGAAATAAGGTTGTTGTACTCTGTAGCGGTTATGGCTGCTATTGTTGCATGTTTTGCGTTCATTGGGGCATTGTAAAACTTCTTATCAACCGCTTTCCAAGAATTTGTGGTTATGTCGTTTGTTTGCCATGCATAAAAAACAGCATTGACAGGGTTATAGCTATCCCCCCATAACCACCATGTATTGGAAGTAAGGCTCTTCATAACGATTGCTGCTTCGGTATGGCTGCCAGTAAATGGAGCGCCGCATCCTGTCGTATATGTATTAGCATTGAAGCTACCGGGATTTAAGGTGGTAGATTTTGTTCCATACAACTTAAAATCCTTCTCGCTCTTATAGTACAAATAGTTGTAACCATTTACGCCAACTTCCATATGTCCGTCAATGACACTAAAACCCGGGTCAAAAAATACCTGTGGACTTGTAACATTGACAAAGTCACTGGTATAACTTACATAAATACGGTTACGATCAGTATTTCCTGACCAAATGATGGCGTATTGACCTTTGGAGGCATCATAAAATGTCTCTGGAGCCCATGCATGCATTCCTGTTGTATTCATACGCACCAATCGTTCATTGGTAAATGACGTTAAATCTTTAGAATCCCATATATGAATATATTCACTGTTCCAGTTGTCAGTTGCCACAATTACAAATGTCCCATCTTTCTTTCTGCAAAAAAATGGATCTCTTAAACACTTTGTTCCCATAGCTGGCTTAAGAACATAATTGTTTTGATTTAATGGTGTCCAGTTTAGAGCATCGGTACTGACAGCAATATGAAGGTTTGGACTGTTTTCCGAACCATTTGGAGATTCCTTGAAATATCCCATTACATACGCCGAATAACCTGATGGTGAAGTAGCTGTAGGTTTAACCGTTGGAGTATCTGTAGGTTTTAAGGTAGCAGTGGCCGTAGGTTTTAATGTTGAGGTAGGAGTAGGCGTTACTGTAGGAGAAGGTGTAGGTTTTGAAGTAGATGTTGCTGTAGGCGCAGAGACTGAGTTGAATTTACCAGCAATCATCACAACATCACTCATATTAACAACATTATCCTTGTTGAGATCACATTTGATATCATAATTTGAATTTCCTGACACAGTGTTAAAATGGGAAGCAATCAATATTACGTCAGCCATATTTACAACACCGTCGCCATTTATGTCTTCAGATAATGCCGCTTCTGCATAATTCATCGATATGCTTATAAACAGTGAAAACACAAGTGAAAAAATAAGGAAAACACTTAAAAGTTTTTTGAATTTTGAAAACATCATACCAACCTCCATTTTTAATAATTCATTAGTAAATAGTGTTAAATTTAGACGCAATCATTATTACATCTGACATATTTATAGCGCCGTCTTTATTCAAGTCGCATGCATCTGAGTATCCAGGATTTCCTACAACAGAATTGAATTTGCTAGCCAAAAGTATTACATCAGCCATATTTATAACACCGTCATGGTTTACATCAATGCTGTTTACAGGCGTTGGCGTCGATGTAGGGGTTGAATTAGCAGTACTGAACTTCCACCAGTTCAGATTAAACAGGTAGCTACTTCCGCCCGTGAATTTTAAATAAACATCATGAACACCGGTAGCGCCGCTGACATTGCATGTTGCAGTAGCCCAAGTCTGCCAATCTCCTGTTCCAGTAACCGAACATGTACCAACTAAAGGTCCGGTAATGCTATCTAGCCTTATTTCAATATTTCCTCCGCTGGCCGAGCTGCTTACTCTAGCCTGAAAACTTGCCGCTCCTTTTCCGAAATCAATATTTTTATAAACAGTATAATCGCCATTCTCTATATACCCAACATCCTGACCGCCTTCGTTGCAGGTTTCAGCTTGGACTCCCGATTGGTTATCATAATTCTCCGCTTCGAACTGTGTAAATGCTGATTTTCCAATTGAAACCGGAGTCGTTGAACCGTAGACTTCAAACTCAAAGTGGCTGGCATAAGCATTACTTGGCAATCCTGTATAGAGGATCCTGATAAATCTACCTTGAACGCCATTTATAGTATCTTCTCTGACCTGATCTGCGCTCATAGTAGCTGAATTATCGACAACTGTAGTCCAATTCGTCTCGTCATTGGACATCTGTATCTGATAACGATAGTTACCGGTTTTCTCAAACTTCACTCTTGTCTTATAAATATAGTAAAACGTTTCCAAATCCGCTTGCCACCACTCACCGGTTTTATTTGTAGACGAGCACCATCTGGTGTCATCCAGACCGTCATTGCCTTTATCCGCTGAGTTAGTTGTTTCTTGGCTGCTGACTTTAACCGGACGGAATTTAGCAATATTAAAGTTAGGGTCATAAGTTGAAATCTGTGTGGGTGTGGGCGTAGGTGTATTGCTATTAACAGGAGTCGGATTTATGGTAGGTTGCGAGCCGTTATCATCGCCTGTAACCTTGATAGTGATAGTCGCATCGGGTAATCCTGCTGAAGACGCCTTAATTACAGTCGTTCCTGAATAATATGAACGGAATTCAATAGCTCCCATACCATCATTCATACTCTTAAGATAATCTTTGTTGGTTAAAGTAAACGATGATCCAGTTGGAAACTGTCCCGGTCCGGAAACAATGGAGAGCTTGACATCAGGTGAATTGCTGATCTGTGTCCCTGCCGAATTAACAACCTTAACAATCAGTTGACAATCATCAGTTCCGTCATTTATAATTGTTGTCTTATCTGCAGTTAATTTCAAGCCTGAAGCAGTTCCAGCGGCTGGCCAAGCTGGCGGGGCAATTTTAAGATATTCGTTGCGATACCAGTACCAGCTGCGTTTAGGTAATCT
>JAUZPS010000336.1 GCA_030705945.1 Bacillota bacterium | reverse complement strand
TCTTTTACATTTGCCTATCGCAAAAAACGTTAAAGCGTTCGTTATTTTGCTCCGTCAAATGTAAGATTAATAGTGCTTTTTATATATATAAGTTGCGAAGAAGATTTTACATTAAAAATGCAGTTAGTTCGTCTGCATTTTTCTATCAAAGCTGAACTTTTCGCAACTTATGAATCAAGGTATATATTTTGCAATATAAAAATGGATGTAAAATGTTTATTGCAAAATATATAAAATCTGAATGAAGAGCTAAGAATTACTGCCGAATTGAAATGAATATTCCATAAAATAGAGTTTGAAGCGAGTTTTATAGTCTCCGGTAATATATTGTCTTCATTACTGCTTGAAGTCTTTTAAGACTATTGCGTTATTTAAGGGCGTTTCAAAAAATTCCTTGATCAAGCTTATATGACAAAAAAACACTATATCAAGTTTTTGAAACGACCAGTTGCTAAGTTTTTTTTGATACTACTTAATCTCTTTTTTTAAACTTCACTCCTTCCGAAATTTTAAACTCTCAAATAAAAATTACCTACCTCTCAAATAATCTCTTACATTTATCTTTAGCAAAAACCGTTAAGGCCCTTGTTTCTTTGCTCTGCTAAATGTAAAATTATATGATTTTAATTATATTATATTTTATTTCTTATATTATTTCCATCTAAATATGTTATGGCGTTATATTAGAATCTCATGATTTCTGGTTATTGATTATTGAAATGAATTTAAATTACTCAACAATTCTCCATGCAATTGCAGAAGCTTTCCAATATCTTCTTGAGATATTTTTTCTATCGCATTAATCATAGCTTTATACGAAGCAGGGTTTTGGCTTGATTTTCGTGACAATTCTGCGCCCTCATCAGTTAATGTCAAGTTTACTTCTCTTCGGTCTTCTTTGGATACATTTCGCTCTACCAAACCGAGTTTGACAAGAGCGTCAACATTCATGCTTGCAGTGCTTTTAGACAAAAATAGTCTCTGGGTGATTTCTTTAATCGTTATTGATGGTTTAGAATAAATTGTATTTATCACTCCTAATTGCTGCAATGATAGACCAAGGCTCTTAGCATTTTGTTGAGTTAATTTGGCTAGAGCCCTACTAACCTCCATAAAAGATTGTACTACTTTAGACGCTTGCTTCACTTTTAAATCATTATAATCCATAATTAACAATCCTTCCTCTATCGATAGTTCGTTTTTGAACTGTTCACTTTTGAACCATTTTATTTCATTCTGGAAATATTGTCAAGATATATAGCAAAATAATATCAAAAATTAGACTTAATTAACACTGTGACCTAATCTATATAAGTTATGAAAAAGATTTTACATTAAAAATGCAGTTAATACATCTGCATTTTACTATCAAAGCTGAACTTTTCGCAACTTATGAATCATTGATTTTAATCTATGCTTTAAATTGCCTTTATCCTTTTAATCTATTTCTCTTTTATTCTATACATCCTTATCCTTGTGAAGCTAAAAAAATAGTTTGAGAATATTCTCAAACTATTTTTTAGCTAAATATTATATTGTTTTCAGCTACACCTTCTAAGAATTTTACTCATCAATAATATTTAAGGGTATATTGAGCATATCTGCCAGTTCCTGAGCCTTTTTTACCATTTCATCATCTTTGTTCTTTTCAGTCGATTTTTTATCAATTAAGGTATTCTCGTCAAAGTATTTTACATGTACATCTTTCCCTATTTTATCTTTTATTGCGTTCTCAATTAACTCTGTATTTTCAGCTTTTGACAGTAGCGTTTTACCAAATCCTTTTGCTTCGCCCAGTATTATTCCTACCATTTTATTATCTATTTCAACAGCTTTAGTATCTAGAAGGTTTGCGTACAGCACCATTCTGCCCATATTTTTAAAATCGTCAATTATACTTTCCCAACAGTCTAAAGGCTTCAATGAATTAATATTTATTTTATCAATATCCGCAGAAACCTTTATTGCCGCGTGAGATGATTTTTTTTGCGGCGTCTCAATCCCCGGTCCTTTAACTTCCTTTTCTTTTCCATTGCTTCCAGTATGCTTGACTTCAAAATCGCCATTTTGAAGTTTATCTTCAATAAGCAACAATCTTTCTATGATATTGTCCTGACCTTTGTTGTAATTGCTGTCACATATTTTAATCATTGATAATTCAAACAAAATACGCGGATGAGTTGACCATTTAAGCGCCGACTCCAAAGAAGAAAGTTCTCTTATAGTCAGCATAATTTCTTCTTTGCTAAAGTAAGCGCTTTGATTTTTCATTATATCTAAAACATCTTTCATAACATCAATTACTTCTTGAGGCTTGTCCGTTATTTTGCAAATAAGCAGGTTTCTGTAGTAAAAAACAAGGTCAGATAAAAACTTTGTTATGTCTTTTCCTACCATAACCAGCTCCTCAATCAAATTAAGAACCCCGGTTATATTCCTGTCCTTAATTGCATCAATAAATTGAGCAATAAAAGTATCGTTTACAATTCCAACCACTTGCAAGACATGCTCGTAAGTAATTTCACTGTCCCCCTGGGATATACACTGGTCAAGTATACTTATGGCGTCTCTTAGCGCTCCATCGGATAATTTGGCTATAAGCCTTGCGGCTTCCGGATTGATAATAACACCGCTGGCATTAGCAATTTTCTCAAGCCTTCCGATTATACTGTCAATAGGAATGCGTCTGAAGTCAAATCTCTGACATCTTGATAAAATTGTTGCAGGCAATTTATGAGGCTCGGTAGTCGCCAGTATAAAAACAACATGAGCAGGCGGTTCTTCAAGGGTCTTTAACAAAGCGTTAAAGGCTCCGGTAGAAAGCATATGAACTTCATCTATTATATAAACCTTGAATCTTGTCTGCGAAGGCGAATAAATGACCTCATCCCTTATTTCTCTGACATTATCAACACTGTTGTTTGACGCTGCGTCTATCTCAATAACATCGAGAATGCTATTTGAAAGTATTCCTTTACATATTTCGCACTGGTTGCAAGGATCTCCTCCATTTGGATTGGTACAATTTATTGCTCTTGAAAAGATCTTAGCCATAGTAGTTTTGCCAGTTCCCCTTGTTCCGCAAAACAGATAGGCATGAGCAATGTGATCCGTAACCACGCTATTTTTAAGGGTTTTGACCACATGTTCCTGCTCCACCACATCTTCAAAAACTAACGGTCTCCATTTTCTATATAGAGCCAAATATGACATAATTCATCCCCCAAAAATATTTTCTTAAGAATAATTATTATTTTAACACATACACAGTAAAGATCATAGTTAAGTAAGGGCGTTTCAAAAAATTCCTTGTTCAAGTTTTGTATGATGAAAATTCATTATATCAAGTTTTTGAAAATTGCTGTCAAACATCGTTTACGCGCATGCTTTAATTTGATTATTTGATTATTTAATATATCAAAATTAAGGACCAAATCACCAAGTAATTAAAGTATTATTAAGAGATTACTTCTTATTTATTCCTAAACAATGTAAATTTTATTACTGAAGCGCAACCAATATAGATTTAAAATAGCCTGAATATAAGCTTGATCCAATGAGACAAGCATGTATCCAGGCTATTTTATATAATATTATTTGCAATAAAAAAGAGCGTACCAATTTACACCCTTTAATTTATAATTTATTGGCCGTGCACCTAACTTTGACTAACTGTTACAAGCGTTACCCAAGTAGTAAACTCGAATCAGGCAACCCCACGGCACACGAAAGTGCCTGTTTACCGCTGCTTCCTTCCAGACCTGACGGGGTTCGCAGGGTTTCGTTGCGTGAGACCCAATTTTCATCGCCACTTGCTTAGGGCAGACCCTACAAAGGTAAGCCTCGGTGTAGGAATTCAACCCTGCTAAGCGGATTGCAGGTATAGGGCACCGCTAACTCCCCATCTAGCACGACCAAATATTTAAACAATATTAATTTATCAAGTTACTCAACTATTATATTAGAAAGTTCATTTTATATCAAGTGATTTTATAAAAATAATATTATACAATTTTTTCATATTGAATGCGTATACAAGGGCAAAAAAAAAGCACTATGTATAAATATTAATAAATAATTCCGATAAAATAAGTGCTTTAGATAAAATAAATCTTACCTTTCTTAACAAGGAAGAACATAATGAAAAAGTTAGTATTATTAACTGTGGCAATATTATTATATCATATCAGCGATAAAAAACCTACTAATATTTTTCAACATGTCAATATTTGTTAATTATCGACAGAATTTGCTATCTATTGTTAAATGTCTGTTAATTAACTATATATATAAAAAGCAATTAATCTTTTACATTTGCCTATCGCAAAATAACGTTAAAGCGTTCGTTATTTTGCTCCGTCAAATGTAAGATTAATAGTGCTTTTTATATAGCTTACATCCCAACTTTCCCATTTCAAATTAAGCAGCCATAAAACGCGCCATAATTTCAATTAGGTAGTATCAAAAAATAACTGGTCAACTGGTCGTTTCAAAAACTTGATATAATGTGTTTTCGTCTTATAAACTTGAACAAGGAATTTTTTGAAACGCCCTTAGTTGAGTTGGTTACCTGTATTTTATCAGCCCAATAGACATTAGAAACTAAAAAATCCGGATAACTCATCAACGCTTACTATAGCGACATTTTCTGGGAAAATACTCTGCAGCGAGCAAACAGCCATTTTATAACCATTATCTATATGGTACCGTTTAAAAAAACATTCCTTTAATTCATTTTCAGTTTCAATTAAAATATTATTTGAATCAATCTTTATCGCAAAGGAATCAAGTGGAATCGAGAGCCCTTTTCCACAAGCTTTAATATAGCTTTCTTTCAAAGTCCAGATTTCAATGAAATGGTCAAGTCGATCCGCTTCTTTTTTTGAACTGATGAATGAAAACTCAATTTTTGAGAAAAATCTCTCAGCTAATTTTAAATCAACAGTCTTAATAGTTTCAACATCTATTCCAACTGGCATAGAATCAGTAGCGCAAACGATCCATCCCCCCGAGTGGGATATGTTAAAATGGAAATCAACGTTGTTCAGAAGATACGGTTTTCCAAACTCATTCTTTTCAAAGTGAATGTCTTCATTTCTAATCCCTATCTTTTTGCAAATAAGATAACGGATGAGCAAGTTTCCAAATAAAGCTCTATTAGCGTCATCAATCATTCTGAATCTTTTTATACTCACTTGCTTGTCAGAATCTACATAACCTAGTAATCTTTCAAAATCACTAACATGTTTTCCCTGATCAATTTTTATTGCATATATCTCTAACATAACACTCCCATTAGATATTGAATATTATTTCTATGCGAATTTAATGTAACGGTATTTTACACTAAACCTTCAAATCCTTCAAATCATTAATCTCTTGTAATTTTGATATAAATATTGGAAATTTATATCAAAATTATTCAGATAAAATTTTACCATTATTTATATATTAAATCAATAAGGCGGTATCAAAAAAACTTAGCAATTGGTTGTTTCAAAAACTTGATATAATGAGTTTTCATCATACAAAACTTGAACAAGGAATTTTTTGAAACGCCCTAAATCAAGGAAAAGTTCATCAATTTTTGAATTATTATAATATTTTATATTTATT
>JAUZPS010000335.1 GCA_030705945.1 Bacillota bacterium | reverse complement strand
TCTATAAAAGTATAACAATCTTCATGATGTTTTAGCCAAAAATATTTTTTCTCAAAATTTATTATTATCAAATCCCCATCAAAAAAATATCCAACATTATTATTGTGATAATCTACAAATTCTTCTATATTTTCTGAGCTAACAATAAAGGGTGTATCAGTTGCATCAAAAGAAATTATGCATAACTTTCCTTGAAATGGCATTAGGTTAGTGAATTCTGATAAAGAAAAATCAGCATTTTCTTTATTACATTCTAACCACAGGATATCAACGAATTTTTTTCTTGAATTTACAGAAAATCGGTCAAGATTAAGTGAGAAAAATCCAAAAGTATCTATAAATTGTTGCTTGAATATTTCAAAATCTAGTAAATCAAATATTCCTTACTGCATTTTTATTCTCTTAAGTGCTTATTTTAATATTGAAATATATTTATTTTAAAAGTCAAAACTATAATTGATTCCGGTGGATTCCAATCGATTACATTTATCAAACTTACCATGATGATAGGTAATGTACTGAAGTAATATTAACCTTTTCCTCACTTTTAAGCCAGACAGGAAACTTTCGCTCCGTCAGGCTTTCAACCAATCAATCAATAGAGACTTCTTGGGATTTATACAAATAATTATTCTCGTGATAAGCTAAACTTAGCTCAAAATGGTAAATTATCCTATGAAATTTTAAGAAATTAATAATTTACAATCTTTAATTTTTTCTTATCCATTTTTTCAGAAAGTACTTTTGTTAAATCATAAATATTACTGTTGCCAATATTCTTTTTAGGAATGATCCAGACTGTTCTATTAGATATAAATATGACTAAAAATTCTTTTGACATGTAAATCTTATATATTTCATCCCAACTTATTATTGCAGATGATTTTTCAGATGTATAACTAATGCTTGAATCATCAATTACAAATCTCATTTCTTCTTGAATTAACTTGTTGCTATCATAATGACGTTTGGGTGCTCTTTTTGCCAAAATTCGTAGCACTATGAAAGCAATAAGCATGAAAATTATAAATAAGGTTGGCAGGTAAGATATATACCATGGAGCCGTATATACAGCTTTTGGCGAGGGGATATCTTTTATATTACTATTATTTACCCCTTGCATAAAGCCAATTAACATTGCAATTGTTATAATGGGTATAGAAATAAGGTAAGCAACCAATTTCCGTTCTTTTTTTCTGATTTTAAGAATAACTTTGTTGGCTTTTAAATAGTCATCTCTCTGCAATTTTGAAGAAAAAGCTATTATGTTATTTGTATCTCCTTCCATACACTGCTCCCCATGTTTATCTTTTAAAATAAGATAATACTTTCTATTAAGATTTTATCTATTGCCTAATACTACATTATAAAGTACTATATAATCTAAAATTTATTTTATCATGTTTTGGTTAAATATTCTATAAAATAGATCTTGGCATGGAACAATTTCGCTAAATTTCCATATAAATTACCCGAAGGCTTTATTCCTGCTCGTAACATGGTAGTTATAGTTCAACAAGGTGTGTCCAAGGACGGTATGGCCTAAGATAATTTCCACTAGCACATATCTTATTCAATGAATTCAAACTCCTCTGAAAAATCTGCCCTTATTCCATGTCCCCAGAATATATCTCCATTGAAAGAAATTTAAAGTGATTATACTATTATGGGAAAAGATGTCAATCAATACGAATAAAAACCCTTCGAAAATCAAATAAATTGGCAAAATATTTAGGAAATAGTAATAAATTCTGTAGTACAGGCATCTATTAATTATAAATGGATTTTGACGTATGCAGGTTAATGGGGGGGGGATTAATATGTTGAAAATCGGTATTGATGGGGGGAATAATACTGTTATTACGGCAGTAGAAGGAAGAGAACCATTGATAATTCCTACGATTCTAGCAAATTATCGTGATTATAACCAAGGTCTTGAAAAAATTGATCAAACTAAAAAACCTGTGAGTGATTGTCTGGATGTTGAGGTTATCCTGAATTACCGGAACGATGAGTTTAGAAATGGGCTTGGACGCTTTTATATAGGAAATCTTGCAAAGGAAATGGAAGGAATAAATGTCAGGGAAAGAAATATAGGAAGAATAAAAAAAGGGGATAATGGACTTTTAATATGCATGCTTGCTTCACTTGCAGTTGTTGCTGCTGAAGCGCAAAACATAAATAACGGAAGAGTATACGGACAGATAAAAATGGTAACAGGACTTCCATGTTTGCAATATTTAAGCGACAGAGAAGATTACGCAAAGCAGTTTTTAGGCTGCCACAAAGTAATAATAAGAGGAAATTGCGATTTGGAAATTGATCTGGATATATGCGCCGTAGAAGTGGAAATGGAGGGCGCAGGTGCCTTGAAGAGGCTGATATTAAACGATCAGGGAGAATACCTGTACAAGGAGGAAGAACTGATAGACCGTACAATATTAGGACTCGAGGTTGGCGAATTTACAAGTGAAATAATAGCGCTGACTTTTAAGGAGAGTGAAGAAGGTAAAGTAATTACAGAATTTAAGCAAAAGCTTTGCATGGGTATTGATGTAGGTATAGCAAATGCCAAACAGCCTGTAATAGATTTTTTGCGAGAAAAAAGCAATACCATAATCGACAGATACGACATTGACTTTGCGTTAAGAAGAAAACAGAGGAGAGGGTTTGTTGACCTTGAGGACGGAAGCGCGTTCAATATTGTGGAATTGTTTGAAGAGAATCTGATGCAACTGGCAAATACACTGATAAAACTAATTAACAACAAAGTAAAGAGCTCCGGTGAAAAAGGCAGAATTAAGCATACACTTTTATATGGCGGCGGTGTATGTGTTTTGGACTATAAAATGGGGAATTTCCTAAAGGATAAGATTCAGGAATTAATTGGAGGTAAGAGTTCCATAGTTGAGAATCCTCATACTGCAAATGCTTTAAGTTATCTGGATAGAGCTTTGGAAGTTTGCGGAAAGCCAGCTAAAAGAAAAGTGTACAAAAATAAAATTAATTTTGAAGAGCAAAAAAGGATGATATTTAATCCTGGTGACATAAGGGTTAAACGTGAGCCCAAAATGCCCCTGCAGATTGTACTCCTTGACAGCGGAGTAATATGGGAAGCAAAGAGCATCAGAGGGGCTGTCGCAGCTGTTATTGGAAACGAATATCTTGATACTTTGGAATCCATTTCCGAATGGGATATGCGGGTTGGAACAGCGCATAAGGAAGCTGAAAAAGCCAACAGACTCGGGAGAAATACGGTCGTTTTCGATACGGAAAAAGGTATTATTAAAAACGACAGTGAGGATATTGCCATAAATCTGGAACATGAAACAAAGAGCAGTCAGGAACCTTTTAAAATAAGGGTTGAGAATGATCGACTCTTTCTTTTGTCGCTGATTAAAATCGGTTCAATTAAGATACTGGAGCGGAAGGATACTTATTTCCTGAGGCCACACCAGAAATGGAACGTGCTTATGCAGAGCAATGGCGCCCTTCAATGCTGCAGTAACTGTTTGCACAGGATTAACGACAAGAGAATAATTTGTCCTGTATATAATACGGAAAAGGAACAGATAGACGGAACGGACTGCGGCTCATACACAATTTATCCGGGAAGCTATACAAGTGAATATTCCGGAGGCGAATATACAGACATAAGTAATGAGTGCCAGATTGATGATTTGTTTAATAAAGTGGGGCAGCTCTGGATGATAAATAACAAAAATTAGGAACGGCTCATTTATTTGTTTTCTGTAAAATACATTTTGAAAAAGGGAGGTTGGCATAATGACACAGATAATAGGAATTGATGGGGGAAACAGTACGATAATAACTGCACTGGAGGGAAAAGAACCACTTATAATTCCAACAATCCTTGCGCCATACCGTAATTACGATCAGGGCTTGGAAATGATGGACATGAACAAAAAATCCCTTAAGGATTCACTGGATGTGGAAATTATCTTGAATTATAACGATGTTATTACAAGGAAAGAACTTGGAAGGTTCTATGTAGGAAACCTTGCAAAGGAGATGGAAGGTGTAAACGTTAAGGAAAGGGCTATAGGAAAGGTAAAAGCCGGTGATGAAATACTTCTTATATGCATGTTGTCATCATTGGCAGTTGCTGTGTGTGAAGCAAATGAAACGAGCCAGGGAGAAATATCCCAGGAAATAAAAATTGTAACAGGATTGCCGTTTTTACAGTATAAAAGTGGGAAGGAAGAGTTTATCAAGCAGTTTTCAGGTCATCACAAAATAATTATTAAAGGAAATTACAACATCGAAGTTGTACTTGATATAACAGACGTAAATGTTGAGATAGAAGGGGTTGGAGCACTAAACAAGACACTTCTCAATAATTCGGACCATATGTTCAAGGATGAAGAATTGATAGACCGTACTGTTCTTGGCATTGAGATAGGCGAATTCACGAGTGATATTATTGCTCTTACTTTTAAAGAGGATGATTACGGCAAAATATTTCCGGAATATAAGCAGAAGCTTTGCATGGGAATAGATATGGGAATTGCCGGAGCTAAACAGCCTGTGATAGATTTATTGCGGGAAAAATACAATACAATAGTCGACCGGTTCGACATTGATTCTGTTTTAAAAAGAAAGTTAAGAAAAGGCGAGATTGATCTTGAAGCAGGGGAAACTTTTAATATTATCGGGTTATTCGAAGAAAACCTGCTCCAACTGTCAAATACAATTTCGACCCTGATAAACAATAAAGTCAAGAGCTGCAGCGAAAAAGGCAAAATAAAGTACGTCCTCCTATATGGTGGAGGGGTTTGTGTTCTTGACTGTAAAATGGGAAAATTTCTTAATGAAAAAATACAGGAGGTAATCGGAGGTAAGTGTATTGTAATAGAAAAAGCCAATGTCGTAAATGCCCTCGGATACCTTGAAAAAGCCAAGATTTTATATGGTGATGTCAAAGAACAGCATGTCATATAAATTCTATATTATGAAATATTTATAGTTTATTGAAGATGTCATTGGAGCCCTAAGGTTTGGAAAAATGTGATTCTCAAATCTTAGGGTCGGATGTTTTCTTGGTTTAATTGATGTTAATCGGTCGTGAAAAAGAAAAACAGAATTTTATGTCGAATTAATATATAATGTGTTTAGGAATTCGACATAAAATCAGAACTGACAAATCGCAAAGTATAATTTCTAAAGATTTCTTACAGAAACCTGATCTTTTATGCTTTCCCAAAGCCAGTTGCTTTTTTTACTTTTATATATTTTGCTTCAATGTCATTAATAATATCATTCAAAGATTTGTCCGAAACTTCCTGAACAGAAATGGCTAGCTGTATCATAGAACTTTGAATTTCATTTTTAATGCTATTCATATAACCTTGTATCACCTGACCTAGTGGTAAGCGGAAGGCTTGAGTCAACACAGATTAATGTAATTTCGGAAATCTGCCGCAGTTAAATCATATCTTGTTCTATCTTGATTCATTGTAACACCACTCAATTCTTCATTATTAAATCCAAAATGAAAGAAAAAGAAGTTAGTTTTTATATTAATACTGTTTTTTAAAATATTAAAACTAAATCATAATTGGTTGCTTTGCATTCTTTACAAAATATGCATCAGTTTTAATATAGTG
>JAUZPS010000334.1 GCA_030705945.1 Bacillota bacterium | reverse complement strand
GATGGTTTTTTCTGACTAATGTTCCAAGATGTATATCCGATACAGCTATGGCGTGGAGAGTTTTAATGGTACCCGCGTCTTTATTAATAGTTACATCATACTTTACAGTCGTCGGATTATTAGCGCTTCTCACGCCTGATACCAACAAAGCGGCAACAATAAGTATTACGCAAATACTGATTATATTTGACACAGATGTTGTTTTAAGTTGGGCTGGGATAAATGACAGCAATCTGTCAAGGAATGTAATTATTCGTATAATAAGTATAATCATACTTAAATATATCATAGCTCCAAGCCAATAAGAGCCTATTAGCGTCAGAAAATAACTGATTGCGCTTGGCATAAATCTGGATAAGAATCTCACAATGATATAAGATAAAGCTATTAACCAGAAAATTGGCCAGTAAATTTTTGAGCTTACAAAAGGAAGAAGGCTGCTGATTAACTCCCATCCCTTTAAACCTATGTAATAATTAATACTTCCGTAAATTGCTAAAATTATCAAAATAGCAAAAAAGAATAATACTCCCATGGGATTTTCCTTTACATTAAGAATTTTTTTGATTTTACAGATATTTTATATATTCTACATCCAAATTGAAATGTATACAAGTTAAGGAATATTCTTAAGCAAATTATTCTATATGTTTCGTGATAAACATTTTAAATTAACTTTTAAAATCATGAAACATATACCTTGATACTACCTAATGATTTCTTATTAAGTTCACTATCAATTTATCCGATATAGATAATGTGGTTTATTGAGGCGATAGACTCTAAAAACTTGAAGTTTTATAGGAAGCGCTTTGCAAGGCAGCTTTCATAAACTAATGTAAACCGCAATATGATTAAACTGCTATATGATATTGAAGGAGAAAAGTTATGATTAGAGGACTATATACATCTGGATGGAGCCTCATGGCGAATAGTAAAAAGATGGATGTAATATCAAATAATCTAGCAAATGCTGACACCAATGGGTATAAAGAGGATATAGCCGTGTTTGAAACCTTTCCTGAGGTATTGACTAAGAGAGTTAATGACACTATGAGCGCGTCAAATCCATCGGCTCAGGTTGGGAAAATGCAGCTCGGCAGTGATGTAGGCGAAATTTTTACCAATTATGATCAGGGGAAATTGTTAAGAACTCAGAATAATCTGGATTTTGCCATTCAGAATTCGAATTCAGCTTTTTTTACCGTAGGAAAACCGGATGATCAGGGAAATATTAAAGAGTACTATTCAAGAGATGGTTCCTTTGTAATAGATTCCAATAATCAACTGGTCACAAAGGAAGGCTATCTAGTGATGGGAGAAAAAGGGCCTATTACCTTAAATGGCGATAACTTTTCGGTGAAAAATGATGGTTCTATAATTCAGAATGGAGCTATGGTGGATAAATTAAAAGTTACCGAATTTACTGAAACCAAGTCCTTAAAAAAAATCGGAGACAACTTAATAGAAAAAGACGCGACTACTAAGGAACAGCCCTTTAAGGGAGCTGTAACTCAAGGGTTTCTAGAAGGTTCAAATATAAATGTCGTCAAAGAGATGGTTGATATGATTTCTGTAATGAGATCATATGAAGCAAATCAGAGGTTGCTTCAAGCCCAGGACAGTACATTGGAAAAAGCAGTAAATCAAGTCGGAAGCTTAAGATAGAGGAGGAATAGACTATGATGAGAGCTCTCTGGACAGCGGGTGGAGGAATGATGGCGCAACAATTTAATGTTGATGTTATTTCCAACAACCTTGCAAATGTTAATACAACCGGCTACAAAAAAGAAAGAGCGGAATTTAAAGATCTTTTATACGAAACAGTGGACAGAGCGTATATGCTTAACGGAAGCGGTAAACCGGTAAATCTTCAGGTTGGTCATGGAACCGCAGTAGTTGCATCTGTTAAAAATTTCAGCGCGGGTAACCTGGAAAAAACAGATAATAACCTGGATTTTGCTATAAATGGAGACGCTTTCTTCCAAGTTAAAGGCCCGACAGGAGAGACAGCGTATACAAAGGACGGGAGCTTTAAGGTCAGCATAGGAGATCAGGGAAATATTCTGACAACTTCTGATGGATTTCCTGTACTTGATGATACAGGAAACCCTATCACGTTGAATGTTGATGTTTCGAAGCTTACTGTAACATCAAGCGGAGAATTGAATTATATCGATCAGACGGGAGCAACTGTTTCCTTAGGTCAGAAAATCGGACTTGTAAAATTTCCAAACAAACAAGGGCTCGAGGCTATCGGGAATAATTTATTTAAACCCAATTCTGCTTCCGGCGCTGCTGTTCTAGATGCTGATCAAGGCGATAAAAGTTCCCTGCAGCAGGGCTACCTGGAATCATCAAATGTTCAGGTAGTGGAAGAAATGGTAAAAATGATAGTTGCGCAAAGAGCATATGAAATTAATTCAAAGGCTATCCAATCAGCAGATGAAATGCTCGGTCTTGCCAATAATTTAAGGAAATAATAATTGTTTTGTATCTATATAAAAAGCACTATTAATCTTACATTTGACGGAGCAAAATAACGAACGCTTTAACGTTATTTTGCGATAGGCAAATGTAAAAGATTAATTGCTTTTTATCTATAAGCGTCTTTTGATTTATGTAGCATTGGAATCTATTGATTTTAATAGTATAAAATTTAAAAAAATGCAGGTGATATTAATGGATATTAAAAGCATTGGCACAACTAATGATACATTGAATAACAAGCTGGATACTGCAAAAGAGAAGACAATAGATGACAGTTTTACAAAACATTTAAACAGCGTTTTGGATAAAAAAGATGATAAAGATGATAAAGAGCTCAAAAAAGTATGCAAGGAGTTTGAAGGAATTCTTTTGCAGATGATGTATAAAGAAATGAGATCAACTGTACAAAAGTCTGATCTGGTTCAGGAAGACTATGGTCAGCAGGTTTACCAGTCCATGATGGATGATAAGTTAGTGGATGAAGCTGCAAATAGCGGAGGTATGGGGCTTGGAGACGCATTGTACAAGCTCTTAAAGAAGAAAGAATAAGACCCAAAACAAATTTTGAAGTAAATATTTGATAGTTTGATACAGTATGGTATAATGTTTAAGAATTTCCGTATATGATACAGGCTTTGAATGCTATGAGCATTCAATTATATATTTTGCAATAAACATTTTACATCCATTTTTTATATTACAAAATATATACCTTGATTCATAAGCCGCCGAATCGATTATGTGAATGTTATTATAGCGGAATAAAATATTACAAAGAGGTGCAAAAATGCTATCAAGTATTGATATTCAAAACATTATACCACACAGATACCCTTTTTTGCTGGTTGATAAAATTATTGAGGTGGAACCTGGTAAACGTGCTGTAGGAATTAAAAATGTTACAATCAATGAGCCTTTTTTTCAAGGACATTTTCCTGGAAATCCTATAATGCCTGGTGTGCTTATAGTTGAAGCTCTTGCTCAGACTGCTTGTGTCGCAGGCCTTTTGATGGAGGAGAATAAAGGGAAGCTTGGAATGTTTGCGGGCTTTGAGTCAATTAAATTCAGAAGACCGGTTGTTCCAGGAGATACTTTAAGACTTGAGGTTGAATTATCAGCATTTAAGCTGGGAATGGGAAAAGCAAAAGTTCTCGCAACTGTTGAAGGAGATGTTGCTGTACAAGGCGAATTTAAGTTTGCAATGGTTAGTCCTGACAAAATAAAGAAGTAGAAAATAAAATTGATGGATATTTTCAACTTTACATTTTGTTATCTATAACATAAAAAGCTTCTAATCTATATAAAAAGCACTATTAATCTTACATTTGACGGAGCAAAATAACGAACGCTTTAACGTTATTTTGTGATAGGCAAATGTAAAAGATTAATTGCTTTTTATCTATAAAAAATTGATCTTACATTTATTTAGAATAAATGCAAGATCAATTTTTTATTTGTGGGAAATTATCTATCGTTTAAAAAGATCTCGCCAACCTTGTATATATCCCCTGCTCCCATAGTTATTATCAGGTCTCCCGGTTTAGCGTTTTCATGAAGATGTTTTGCTATTTCATCAAAACTTTTAATATATTTTGCTTTTGGAACAACGGTGTTTATCTTTTCTGCTAATACAGTTGAATTTATCTCGCCGGTATCTAGTTCCCGAGCTGCATATATATCTGAGACTATAACATAGTCCGCATCATTGAAGGAGTTTGAAAAATCATTTAACAATGCTTTAGTTCTTGTATAAGTGTGGGGCTGAAAAATGCACCATAGCTTATTATGAGGTGTATTCTGAGCTGCTTTTAAGGTAGCCATAATTTCCGATGGATGATGGGCGTAATCATCTACAACCTTTATTTCATTGATGACGCCTTTAGTTTCAAATCGTCTATGAGTTCCGGTAAATTTCTTTAGCCCAAGTTTAATTGATTCAATACTGCAACCCGCAGTAAAACATGCAGCCGCCGCTGCTAACGAATTGCTTACATTGTGAATTCCAGTAACGCTTAGATTAACCCTGCCTAAGTCTTCATTTGATTTAACCAGCATATATGATCCATAGCCATGTTCGTCAAACTCAATATCTTTTGCCTGCCATTCGCTGTTTTTAGAATAAATGCCATAAGTAACTTTGTTGCAGTCAACCTTATCTATAAGGTCTAAAATATTTGAATCATCTGTGTTTAAAACAAGGTAGCCATCCTTTGGAATCAAACGCGCGAACTTTAAAAATGCTTCTTTTATATGATCAATTCCTTTAAAATAATCAAGATGATCTGCCTCAATATTCAAAATTATTGCAAGATATGGGTAAAATTTAAGAAAACTCTCAACATATTCGCAGGCTTCCGTAACAAAATATTTATTTCCGCCTATTCTTGTATTTCCTCCAATTGCGTTAAGCTCTCCGCCTATATGTACAGTCGGATTTAAATCAGCTTCTAACATGATCATGGTTACCATTGAAGTTGTGGTGGTTTTTCCATGGGTGCCTGATATATTTATACTGTACGAATATTGTTTCATAATCTGACCTAGGAGAACAGAACGTTCTATAGTTTTTATGCCAAGCTCCTGTCCTCTGATTAATTCAGGATTATCTTTTTTTACAGCTGCCGTATAGATTATTAAATCTGGATTCTTTATGTTTTCGCCGCTGTGAAAAGGATAAATTTTTACTCCCAGACTTGAAAGTCTATCAGTGATGTTTGAGGTTTTCATATCAGAACCGGAAATTTTATATCCTTGGTTTAAAAGGATTTCCGCAAGTCCGCTCATGCTTATTCCACCTATACCAACAAAGTGTATATTTTTAATTTGTTGTTGGTCAAGCAAGTTTGTTTCTATCAATATTAACACTCCTTTAAAATACAATGTAGCTATATAAAAAGCACTATTAATCTTACATTTGACGGAGCAAAATAACGAACGCTTTAACGTTATTTTGTGATAGGCAAATGTAAAAGATTAATTGCTTTTTATATATATTAAAACATTATTAATTCTGCGTTTAGCAGAGCAAAATAACGAACTTTTTTACGGTATTTTGCGATACTACCTAAATGTAAAAGATTAATTGATTATTGCTTTTTTTAAAATTAAAAGATTAATCACTTTTAATTTGCAAAATAATT
>JAUZPS010000333.1 GCA_030705945.1 Bacillota bacterium | reverse complement strand
AGCGCTGAAAGATTATAAGAACAAAGACAAAATAGTATCTAAAACAAAGCTTGCGCCAAATGATTTCAAAGCAGAAGTTAAAAAACTGTCAACATACGGCCTGAGCAATCAGAATACAACTGGTAAAAGTACAGGCGGTTCGGAAATTGTTAATGAAAAAGGCGGTACAACGAGTGTTTTATGTATAATCGCATCATTGCTTGCTCTTGCCCTAGTAACTTTTTTACTTGTTCGAAAGATGAAAAAAGGAAATGTTGTAGTGTAATTTAAGAAAGAGCCCAAATAATTCGTAATTTTTACAAATAAAAAATCTCCTTAACTTTTTAATGTAACTATTAGAAAGTTTGAGGAGATTTTTATTTTGCCAAAAAAAGGAATTAATAATGCGCTTTTACAAAAACAGCTTGACCTGTGCCAGATAAAATACTTTCAGGCTTTTTAAACATTACTTTTTGAATTCTTGTTGAACCTGCTCTGACCAAGGCATCACATCATCCATGAGCTCCCGGGGGTGCGATAATCCAAGATGGCATATAAAGAAGCAGGTTTTTTCTGAATTTCAGGTTACTATACTCATAAATCCTAAAAATATGTTAAAATAAAATCATCAGTATTTTTTTCCATAAAGGATATATAAGTTTCGAAAAAGATTATACATAGTCCAAAACCCCGTTAAAGCATCGGTATTAGCGGAAGGCAAATGTATAGAATTAATTGATTTTTATGCGATTCCAAAATTAAAATATTTGAGGTGAACAAGTATGGGATACTTAAAAAAATTTTTATTAATTTTCTTTATTTCTACATCTATTATGTCGTTTTACACCATCTATGGCTTTGCGGCTGATACAACTAACAATATCGGCTTTGTGAAGGCAATGTCATATGCTGCATTGAAAGAGGATGGAACTCTTTGGAAAATACCTTTTTTTGATTATGGAAGCAAATATACAAAAATTGGGGAGAACTATGTTGATTTTTATAGTCATTATATGTTTACTTTGGGAGTAAAAAAAGACGGGAGTCTTTGGGTATTTGATATAGATGCTAATGTACAATCTGAAAGTGATTCTTCAAAAAGTAATGCTCCAACAAAAATAATGGATAATGTACAATCTGTATCTGGCCTAGTTGTATTAAAAAAAGATGATTCGGTATGGACATGGGATTTTGATGTGAACTCTGTTTCTAAAGAACAACTTATTGAGAATAAACCTAAAATGATTTATAAGGGAGCAAAATCTTTTGGAGTTTGTGATGTCTACATAAATGTTATTGACAGCAAGGGGACATTATTTAGTATAGCAAACAACACTAATTACTATGGAAAGAAACCTCAAAATAAAATAACAAAAATATCAGATAATGTTATTTTTACAAGTGGACATTACTTTATAAAAAGGGATAAAACATTATGGTCTATAGATTTATCGAATAATTCCGAAATTTTGGGCTCATCTCTTGTATTAAAAAATGTAAAATATGCAGATGAAGGCTGCGCCATAAAGGAGGATGGAACATTATTTTCCTTGTATATTAATGACTTACCTATGACTCAAATATCAACATATCCACAAAAACTAATCAGTAATGTTAAATATGCGAACAATGACTCTAGCCATATTTTAGCGGTAAAAAATGATGGCTCAATCTGTCAAATGGGTTCAATACCTCCGGTAAGTAATTATAGTTTACCAAGACCGGCTCTAAAGAATGTTATGAAGTTTAAAACAAATTGGTTTAAAACTGCTTCTCCATGTATATGGGCTCTGACCAATAACAACACCCTTTGGAAACTTTGCTTTGAAAAAGGTAATTGTACTCGGACTAAAGAAGCAGATAACATAAAAGATATCTTTGACAATGGTGTAATAGAAAAAACTGATGGCAGCAAATGGATATACCGATCTGTTGATTCAGTTTCATATGAATTAGTAAGATTTAATGGTGAAATTACATCTGATAAAAATAATTCCTATTCAGATTCTGGAGATAATGTCAATGAAAATAGTGATTATTATATAAAGAATGATGAACTTTGGGTAAGAGATATTTTACAATCTGGTGATAATTCAAACACCAATACAAATAACTTTATTAAGGTAATGGATAATGTAGTTTCAGCTCAATATTACTCTTACATCAATTCAGGAATTGCGATTTGTAAGGATAAAAGCTTATGGACATTTTCTCTTTCACACGAAACAACTCAAAACAATGGTTCGGATGGGACAAAAATAAAAATGATAAAGCTTTTGGAAAATGCGAGTAAAATTAATGGATATTGTTCTGCGACGCTTGAAGATGGAAGTTTATATATTTGGGGAAAAAACAGTGAAACCAAACCCATAGACACTGATTTGGAAAATGATGCGAACAAACCTCAGAAAATTTTTGATGATGTTACTTGGGCGCGACCTGGTACTAATTATGTTAAAGGGGCTGTATTGTTAAATAACGGGTGTCTCTACGCATGGGGTTCAAATAGTTATGGTAATATTGGTCTAGGTCCTGTTAATTCTGTTGACAAGCCTCAAAAAATTCTTGATGATGTCACTTGGGCGCAATTAGGCGATACGGATGGATTTGCGCTACAAAAAGACGGAACCCTGCTTTTCTGGGGATGTTCCAATCCGAATTACTCCGGAGACCAAAGCGAATTAATTAATTTCATGAACGTGGGAGCATTCAATGATGATAATAGAATAGAACATTTTAATTACGAATCTGTTGGAATAAATGAAGATATTGATGCAACATTCAAAATAAAGGATTCATCCAGCATTAAAGATGCCAAAATTATTTTGTCCAATAAAAAAGAAATCTCACTTGATAAGAGGGCTGGAGATTATTATACCGCTTTGATTCCGGGTATGGATAAGAGTGGGGTTATCAGCTATCATATAACTGCTGATGATAATGGACAAATCTTGCAATCGATGGAGTACAAGGTAGAGGTCATATCAAAGGATCAGATTATCATTGATTCCAGTAATGATGAACTTGTTTTATCAAACGCAAAAATCAGTGTTTTAGGAAATTTGTTAAGTCTCGATACGCCTTTGGCTCTTAAAAATGGAAGGCTGTTGGTTCCAGTACGCGCTTTGTGTGAAGCTATTGGTTGCAATGTCTCTTGGGATGATAAAACAAAAACTGCCAGTATTATTAAAGGCGATAATAAGATTATGGCAAAAATCGGTGATAAGACTATTAAAACAAAATCGAATGACATTAAAATTGATGTAGCTGCTGTTTTAGTTAAAGGTAGAACACTGCTTCCCTTGAGAGCTATCAGTGAAGCCCTTGGAGTCAGTATTGATTGGGATGGCGCCAATAATTTGGCTGAAATTAGTAGATAGGTTTGCCAATCACAAAATAACGTTAAAGCGTTAGTTATTTTGTGATTGGCAGATGTAAGATTCATAGCGCTTTTAATATACATATCAATTTATTTTTTTGCTTGGCGCAGGTATGAAAAAAGTGAAAGAATATCTTAAAATTCTTTTAGCCTTATTATAAATAAATGGTATAATAATTTGCGGAAAATAATACTTCAAGTTTGAAAGGTGAAACTTATGCCCAAAATAAATAAATTACTAAGAGTATTCTTGTGTTTTTGCGCTGTTGTCAATCTGTTTGTTTTGAATTTTATTCAAGTGTCTGCATTAGAGTCAAATATATATCATGGTAAAAGACTTGATTATAAAAAAACGACACCTATTGATTTTAAGATATACGATTATTACTGGCACGAGATAAAGAATGGTTTGAAATTTGTTAATCCAGGTCTATATGATATTAAGTGGAGATATGAGACCAATACCTCGTCTAACGTGATTGAGGATGCTGAAGGAACTATTTATTTTATGAACATAGTAGGTACTTTGTTCGCAGTTGATCCAAAAGGAGAAAAACTATGGAATCGAAAGTTTGAGTCGCTTGGAGATATATCCGTATCCCTTGATGGAAGAGTATATGCAGTATGTCCATTAGAACGTAATGATACTAATGATCCACTCAATGTTTCGGTGCATGTTATGAATAAAAATGGCAATGATATATGTAATTATATGGTGAAAAATGCATTGGATTATTACAGAGGTAGCGGACTTGCTGGAGATGATAAAGGGAATTTTATAATTTCTACTGAAGATGGAATTTGTTCATATGATGAAAAAGGTAAATTGAATTGGATAAATACTGATATTGTCAAGATTAAGGTTCTCCCTTCTTCCTTAAAATTTTCAAATGTGTACGATATTAAAATTATAGATTCAGAAAATATTATTATTGTTACAGATAAGAAGCTATATTCATTAGATTCTCAAGGGAGAGTCAGATGGTCCATTAATTCAGATGATTTCGGAAGAGATATTGCTATAAATAATCAACGTTATATACATAATAGAAATGGGAAAAATAGTGAGGTAATTGATTCCAAAGACGGACATATTTTGACAACAGTTGAAGAAGCGAAATTAAATTCTGGTAATTATATATCTAGAAACAGTTGGAATGGAGGATATTATTACTACAATACTCTAATTAAAGACACAAAGGATAAAAATTATGATAGTGGCATAGTATCCTATGATAATAATGATAAAATCAAGTGGATTTATAACCCGCCAAACGGTTATAAGGGCCATCCTGATGATATTGTAGCAGATACTTCGGGAAATGTCTATTTTTCAGATTTTGCAGGTAATTTATACTCCCTCGATAAGAACGGCAATGAAAGGTTTATGGTAATAAGAAATAATCCTGAAGATATACCTTCAGATTTAATGGTTACGAAGAAAGGTGATATTGTTTGGAATTCAAGTGAAATAGGTGTTCTGTGTATTGGGGCCTCAGCGATAAGCGTACTCATGAATAATGAAGAAGTGAATTTCGACAATCCTCCATTCATTGACAATGGAACAACAATGGTTCCATTTAGACCAGTATTTGAAAAATTAGGACTAACAATCGGATGGGATTCAAATACAAAAACAATTTCAGGGTCAAACAATGATTTGTCTATCAAAATGCAGATTGGTAGCAAGTCTTGTATTATAAATGGGATCGAGAGTCAGCTTGTTCGGGCTCCTAAAATTCAAAATGGGAGTTCATATGTACCACTTCGTTTTATAAGTGAAACAACTCATAAAGAAGTTAGTTGGGATGGAAGAAACAAAATAGTTGTTATAGGGTCTGCGGAAGAGCAAATAAATTATATTGTTAACCAATTCTTTTGTGGTATCCAGAAAAAGGATATTAAAGGAATTCTTTCGCTTCTAAATAGTAATTCAGAAATCCATGAAAGTTATAAAGAAACCCTAGAAGAGCATTTGTTCAAAAATACATTCGTTTTTAATAATATAAAAGTCAAGACGAATTTAATTTCAGATAGTAAAGCAACAGCAGAAATTACTTATAATTTAATGGCAACGGAAGGATTTGATGTTTTAAGTAAAGAAAATGTAAATGTAGTTATAAATTTTGATAAAGAGGCAGGAAATGGATGGAAGATTTCCGGGATGTCACAGGAAATTCTGACTTTTTGACTAATACCATCATTCAGTATTTCTGATGTCCTTTCGAGAGGAATCAAATGATTCAATTGGAGTGGTATCTGCAGTAATGTATGGGAATAATTATAAATAATTTCTTTATTCCATTACCTTT
>JAUZPS010000332.1 GCA_030705945.1 Bacillota bacterium | reverse complement strand
GGATCAAGTTGCTAATATTTCAAAAATTTCAGGTGTAAACGATATTTGTATTATTTTTTCAGGTGGTATGAATATTGACTGGTTTTCATTTTCTTCAGATGTAGCGCCAACCGTGACACCCACCAAAACTCCTACCTCCACAGCAACCAATACTCCGACGGCAACCCCGAGTCCAACATCAACACCTACACAGACTCCAACGCTTACTCCTACCTCCACAGCAATAGCAACTCAGAAAAGCGCCTTTTCAAAATTGGAAGCTGAGAGTTACAACAGTTCCAATTCAGCAACCATTCAAAAAATAAGCGCTAACGGTGGTAGCGGTGTAGGTTATATCAATAACGGCAATTATCTCATGTACAGCGGTGTTAACTTTGGAAGCGGAGCTGTTTCATTCAAGGCTGTTGTCGCAACTACAAGTTCAACCAATATTCAGATAAGATTAAACAGTTCCTCCGGTACCCTTTTAGGTACACTGTCGACAACATCAACAGGAAGTTTTAATACATATACAACACAAACATGCAGCGTTAATAACGTTGGAGGGATTTATGACCTGTATCTGGTATTTTCAGGTTCCGTAAATATTGACTGGTTTATGTTTAGCATAGCAGGCGCTGCCACTCCTACTTATACTCCGACTGCGACTTCAACAAGCGGTCCAACAAGCGCGCCTGTAAATACTCCTACAAAAACGCCTACCAATACTCCTACTAACACCCCGACACCAACTATGCAAAATATTGCATTAAATAAAATGGCTTTATCAGATTCTCAATATTTTAATTATAATCCGGCAATCAATAACATTTACTATCCAGGATCTATGTATAATCCTTATCAAGGCTTTAACCCTGGCTATTATCCGCCAGCCAATAATTACTTCCCAAGCTATGCAGTTGATGGGAATACATCTACGAGATGGTGCGCTGCAAATGCCAAAGTTGGTCATTATTTACAGGTAGACCTTGGTGGATTTTTCAATATCGCAGGTACGGAAGTTTTTTGGGAAAAGAATGCTGGCTCGATAAACAGATACAGGATAGACGTATCATCGAACAACATTAATTGGGTTATGAAGGTTGATAGAAGTAACAATACCGAATCAGATGATGTACAAGCAGATTATTTTCTAGCAAATGGTGTACGTTATGTGCGAATTACGGTAACTGGATCGGGAAACGGCTCATGGGCTAGTATTAACGAATTTAAGGTGTATAAGAATAACTACAGTATTGTACCTGCGCCACCTGCGCCACCTTTACCACCTTTACCGCCTGTACCAACCAAAACCCCAACGCCCACTCCAACAGCCACTCCAATCAATACTCCTATTGTATCCTACAACACTCAGACTCCAACGCCAACCAGCTCCGCTGCAAGTACTACAGCTACTCCTACAGCTACCAATACAGCCACTCCTACAGCTACTTCTACTCCTATCCCTACACCTACCAGTACTAATGTTGGAAACACACTTGTTACACCTGAACCTCCAAACAGCGTAGTTGCCAACTTAGCTCCAGTTGTACCATCAGATGTAAAAATATTGAATATCTCGCGTGTAACACCTGCTACAAACGCGCTTCCTACTTTGAAGCCATTCGATACACAAAATCTTGAGTACTCATTAGCAAGTGATGTTGATATTCAGGCGCAGGAGAAAAATAAAGAAATTGTATTAGCGCTGGATACTTCTGCAAGTATGGGACCATCTGACGGATCAAATATTTTAAATGATGATATTTTTAACTATACTCTATTTTCAGGAGAAACTGATACATCTTTAAATAAAGACATATTGTACTTTGAATCTACCGGTGTATATGTGAAAGGAAGAATTCATTCCAACGGCAGAATATCATTCAATACTGCTTCATATGCCGCTACCTATGAAGGCAATATTGAAGCTGTGTCATCAATATCAGCAACATGGGGAACTGAATTCAAAAGTGGAACTATATCAGGAAGCTCAGTTCCTACAGAAGGTTCCTGCGTCCTGAGTAATGGAGCAGCTTATAATGTCCCAGGCAACGTATCTGTAGTAACAGGTATGGTCCCTGCATCTCTGGATTTACTAAGGCAGGATGCCCAAGCGCGCGGTAAGTACTATATGTCCTCCCAGTCAAATCTGCCCACTGGACAAACCTTGAGCTTTGATTGCCCGGTTTATGCTGACGGCGATCTGACAATCCAACCAGATTCATATAATGGGAACGGATTGGTTGCAGCCAGCGGAACTGTTACCATTAATGGAACCAATGTATCTCAAGACGCAGGAGCATCCATGTGTATATATTCAAATAGTGATGTCAGGATAAACTGCGATAACGGCAGTATAAATGGAATAATATATGCGCCTAATGGCACAGTTTATCTGAGCGGTACAAATTTTACAATAAACGGTAAGATAATTGCTAAATCAATAAGATCCGCTACAGCTGGCATCAATATAATTGATAAGGGTAATCCATCATTGATTAATGATCTGAAAAAATACTTCAACTCTAAGTTAATTGAGGAAAAAGCAGCTGCTAAAGCATTTATCGATAAATTTGCCGGCACCGATACAAGAATCGGTATAATAAGTTATGCAAAAACTGCCGACGTTGCTATGGACGCGTATAATAACGCATTATTCTCATTATCCCGCCCGGCTAATGTTGAATTTTTAAAACAATACATCGACAGTCTGCAAAACCAGGGCGAATTTTTGGAGGGAACAAATATTCCTATGAGAAATATCGGTGATGGTATGAGAAGAGCCTATTATGTGCTTGACAATTCACCTGATATAAATTCTTCAAAGTTTGTTGTAGTATTTGCTGATGGCGCGGCAAATATAAGAACAATAGATGATCCATCTACAAATAATCCGCTTATTATTGACGGTGACGCTCAATACACATCAGTTGACGTTCCACCACCAGCGCCTTTATTGGGAACTGCAGAAGGTTACGCAGAATATATTGGTGGATTTATGAGAAGTAATTATCAGAAAATATATTTTATAAGTACATCAGGCATAGTTCCACAATTGGAAAGAATAGCTGTAGAAAGTGGCTCAAGTATAACTTCTGATTCCAACCATTACTATATAAATGCGCTCCCTGCAACTATATCCTCCATTACAGCTTCAGCTGCAACCAATGTAGATAATGATGTACAATATTTAGAATATGCTGACGATCTGCAGTTTTCGATAGCTTCATTTAACGAAATCTTCCCAGCAGGCGTGACAGTCCTCTCTGTTGCAGCGCCTTATGACTATTTTACTGTCAATCAAATAGCTTCTGGACTTAATAAAGGAAGGTATCAGGTTTCTGCCAATATTAACGGTCTGGTTCTTCATAAGGTAAGCCAAGGTAGCAATGGTTTCAGCAGATACAAACTAATGGCTCAGAAAATAAGTATTGATCAATATGGAGATACTACGCTTTCACTCGAATCTGTCCCCAAAATCGCTATCAAAGTAAAATATACTGCAAAAGCTGGAACTGTTAAAAAAGTTTCGTCTAAACTATTCTATTCTCAAGTAGATTTCAACAGTAATCAAGTAGATTATATTGACTACTTCGGAAATAACGGGTCAGTCGGAGCGCAGGATTACGAGCAAAGAATATACATTGCGCCTAACATAATGTAATTTCAGATTAATAATGATTTTAATATATATAAGTTGCGAAAGGACAGACTGACTTAAAACGTCAATCTGTCCTTTTTAGTTATATGGACCTCTTTATTGATTATAGATTAATAGCGCTTATACTGGACATTAGGAACTTTAATAGAAAATGTTTAAGGCATAATTACAATGCCCGCTGTATTATAAAGCGCTTAACATATACAATATCGCAAGTATATGGGGCTAATTTCATATTATTACAAGAAAATGCTACAAGTTCGTAAGATATTTAATTTACAATTCTTTTCAATATGATATATTTAACTTGAATGCGATTTATTATGGGGAATTCACCAAAACCAATAACGTGAAGGCTGTAGGAATTAAGCTTAGATGAATTTACTTCATTTGCTTATCTATAGTCAAGGAAATTGAAACACGATATAAAGTCTGAATCGCATTCAATAAAGTACATTATAATTTATTTGATGGAGGGAATCTATGTTTAAGAATGTCAGAAAATCGATCAGTGTATTATTGGCTTGCGTAACTGCATTATCTGTAACGTTAGCCATACCTTCACCTGCTGAAGTCTCAGCAGCAAGCGATGTAACAGTTAATTTATCAGCAAAAAAACAAGTGATCAGAGGTTTTGGAGGAATGAACTCCGTAGCTTGGGCTGGAGATTTGACAGCAGCTCAAAGGGAAACAGCTTTTGGTAATGGAACAAATCAGTTAGGTTTGACTATTTGTAGAATCTTTGTAGACCCAAATAAAAATAATTGGTCCAAAGAATTACCAACTGCAAAAAGCGCGATTTCGCATGGAGGAATAGTTTTTGCTTCTCCTTGGAATCCTCCAAGTGATATGGTTGAGACCTTCACTCGTAATGGCCAAGCAGGACAAAAGCGACTTAAAGCTAGTAAGTACGCCGCATATGCGCAGCACCTTAATGATTTCGTTACATACATGAAGAATAACGGTGTGAATCTATATGCAATCTCTATCCAAAATGAGCCTGATTATGCATCCGAATGGACATGGTGGACTCCACAAGAAATACTTACCTTTATGAAAAACAATGCCGGATCAATTAACTGCAAGGTAATTGCTCCTGAGTCATTTAATTTTACGAAGAGTATGTCAGACCCTATTCTAAATGATTCAAAAGCTCTTGCTAATCTGGACATTCTTGGTACTCACACATATGGAACCCAGTACAGCGCTTTCCCATATCCTCTTTTCAAACAAAAAGGAGCAGGAAAAGATCTCTGGATGACAGAAGTATACACACCAAATAGTGATGACAATTCAGGAGATCGCTGGCCAGAAGCATTGGATGTCGCTCAGCATATAAACACCGGTATGACAGATGCAGAGTTCAATGCATATGTTTGGTGGTATATCCGCAGGAGCTACGGTCTTATAAAAGAGAATGGACAAATAAGCAAGCGTGGTTATATGATGGCTCATTTCACTAAATATGTTCGTCCAGGATATGTGAGGGTTGACGCGACAAAGAATCCAAATTCAAACGTTTACATTTCAGCCTACACAGGTTCCGGCAAAGTTGTTATTGTTGCAATTAACAAAAGTACTTCTGCATTAAACCAGAAATTCGTTCTGAAGAATGGATCCGCGTCCAAAGGATCTTCATATATAACTGACGGAAGCAGAAATTTAGCTGCAGGAGCTTCGGTTACTGTATCTGGAGGTGCTTTTACAGCTAGTCTTCCAGCTAGAAGCGTTACAACCTTTGTACTAAATCAATAATTAATGCTAATAGTTGAGGAAGATTAGGCGATTTAAATTCCTATGAAAAAGCGCCAAGGCTTGCAAATCCTTGGCGCTTTTTCTAATTTCCCCATAATAAATGCTCTCTTAATAATAAACAGATCATTATTTCATCTGTCTATCATGAAGGGAGCATTTTTATGAGCAATTGATGCTTTAAGGTATATAAAAAGCACTATTAATCTTACATTTGCCTATCGCAAAATAACGAACGCTTTAACGTTATTTTGCGATAGGCAAATGTAAAAGATTAATTGCTTTTTAT
>JAUZPS010000331.1 GCA_030705945.1 Bacillota bacterium | reverse complement strand
CTTGTTCAAGTTTTTTTGATGGAAACCCTCCATATCAAGTTTTTGAAACGCCCAGTTGCTAAGTTTTTTTGATACAACCTTAACCGCATTTTAATGTAAAATCTTTTTCACAACTTATATATATAAAAAGCACTATTAATCTTACATTTGACGGAGCAAAATAACGAACGCTTTAACGTTATTTTGCTCCGTCAAATGTAAAAGATTAATTGCTTTTTATATAGTTACTCAAAACAGCTGAAAAACGGCTTAATTGATATTTATATTTATTGCTTTATTTTCGGTCATATCTTTTAGGCTATTTGCTTTGATCATATTGTTTGAAAGAGTATAAATTGTATCTCCTATATAAAGAACCCTTTTTACACTCTTATCATAGTCGAATTGATATTCACCGGATTTAAGTACATCCTCTTTAGTCATATGAGTAATCTTGCCTTTTAACGTAAATCCCTTTTCGAGATCTATGTTATAGACATAAGCTCCTTGAAAATAAGCTTTACCATACTCAGTTATTTTTCCCAGATTGGATGTGTCTTTGTTATCTATTTTCAATTCATTTACAGGGAAAGCCAATAGATTCTTTTCCTTTGAAAAAAGTAATGCTTTGTGGTTGCTCAGCAACTCTGAATCCGTTCCTCTGTCACCAATTATTTGGCTAAACATCTGAACAGGCTTAGTTACATCCGTAACATCAAAAAGAGCTATCTTCATGCCTTGATAATAAGCGCTGCTGCCATATTCCTCAGTATCTTTGCCAAAACCGATTATATGGTTTTCATCATAAGGATGCAGGTAATCACTATAACCAGGAATTTTGAGCGCTCCAAGAACTTTTGGAGAAGCAGGATCCTTAAGATCAATTACAAAGAAGGGATCCACTTTCTTAAATGTCACCATGTAACATCTATCTCCCATGAATCTGGTAGAGTATATTTTTTCTCCGGGAGCAATATTTTCGATTTTTCCTTTAGTGTTTAAAAGTTCATCTAATATATACAAATTGTTCTGAGATGTATTGTCCCACGTATTTCCAGTTGTTGTCGCGATTCTGAAATACTTACCGTTTTCATCCATGGAGAATTGGTTTAAAATCGTTCCCGGAACATCGCCTTCGTTTATATATGTTATCTGACCATTATTCAGAGAAAACTTATAAATTTTAGTAGATCCGTTTGAATTTCCAGCAGGTCTTATTGAAGGAGCTATTTTCGGCGAAGTAGCGGTGTTCGGAGCTACTGACGATGTACTCCCGGCTTTCGCGCTTGAATTTGACGCGCTGCCGCTTAGAATTGGTAAATTTGTCGTGGAAGTTGAATTCGTGACCACAGGCATAACATCTATATTAGCGGCGGTATAAATATTATAATTGAAATTGTTTATCGATACATATAAATTTTCTGTTGAAGCATAGATATTCTGACCCGCGCCAAGGTATGTATTCACTTTTGCTGGTTCGTTTATATTATCCAGGTTTATGCCGCCAATTATCATATAGTTGTTACCTGAAGAATGAGGAAAATACCTTATCTGAGAGTAACTAATATCTACTTTGCCGCCTTTTACCGCAGTATCGTTATAGCTGGGTGTAATTTTAATATTTTTATCTTCATTGTTCAGGTATACATATTTATTTGTAATCATGTAAAGAGATGAACCAATTTTTCGGGATGAAATATAATTTCCCTCAAGTTCAAACTCACGGACTTTCTTAAGATTCTTTCTATCGGAAATATCATAGACAATGGCTTTCGTACTTTCTGCAATCGGGTTATAATAACTGCTCTTGATATTTTGAGCCTGATCAATCTTGAGTGAATTTGTAGCGGATGCAATAACAGTCATATATTTTTTGTCTATATACATCTCTACAGGGACAGCGTTTTCATCAGAAAAACCTAATGTATTTACAACTTCCATGTTTTCAGCAGGATATGCCTTTGCAATTACAATTTTACCCCTGTTAACCTGATAAATATACTCGCCATCGGTTTTTACAATATCAGCTTCATCAACGCCCTGAACCTGAACATTTGTAGTTGAAAAGTCCTTTGAGTCATCTAACTTAGCGCTATTTGAAACAACTTGACTTGGCGCAATTGGCGCCATATCAGCGCTATTTTGTTCGCTTGCTCCGGTAACTGCTTTTTCTTTCATATCATAACTATTACGGATAACTGAATTATTTGCGCCAACAATGCTCTTAAGCTTCTCGTAAGAGCCTACTACAGGAAGGTTGTTTACTCTTGCTATGATCTTATCCAGCTCTCCCTTTTCAGAAGCTGTATTATATAAATTTTCTTTGCTGCCCACAATTATAAGTCCTCGATCGTATAAAACCTCTTTCCCAAGCGCTTCAGCCAGCTTTCTTAACGGTATGAAGGTTCTGTTTCCTATAACCTCAGGCGCTGCATCTAATGAAACCGATTTCCCATCCAACATCATGCTTTCTCTTCCAATAGCCATTTCAACTTTTTTCGCGCCAACTAATATATACACTGTTTTGTCGTTTGCATTCCAGTCAACCTTTGCTCCGAAGTTTTCTGATATAAACCGCACTGGGACAAGGGTTCTGTCATTTTTTATTACAGGTTTTATATCTTCGCTTTCTGAATCCACCTGTTTCTCTGTATTATTAACCAAAGCTTGTGAGCTTCCTACAAATAAGACTACTGCTCCATTTAAATTATGTTTTATCCCTGAAGCAGGTACTACGGCAATTGTCTTAGTGATGTTATTAATGCCATTTGCGTCCTCATTCTCAGCTTTTAATACTTTCAAAGGAACTGCTACAACTAGAATTGCAAGTAACAGAAGAAATATTTTTATCCTCTTCTTCATTCTACATTCTCCTCTCATTGAAATATTAATTTTAATAAGCCCCTGTACCCAGAACCGTATATCTTTAGGAATAATTGAAAATTTATTTCCGATTCTGAGCGGGTGTTCACGAGTTAAGTGAACACGTAAGGGAAGATTTATCGGAAGTTATTTTTTCAACATTCTTTGACTACTTATCTTTTAGACGTAAGTTGTTTACTAAAGTTCCATTTATTATAGTTTTTTATGTATTTTGCAAAAGATAAATGTAAAAGATAAGGTCGTTTCAAAAAATTCATTGTTCAAGTTTATATGACGAA
Organism: Bacillota bacterium; assembly: GCA_030705945.1. Taxonomy (GTDB): domain Bacteria; phylum Bacillota; class Clostridia; order Acetivibrionales; family DSM-2933; genus Pseudobacteroides. Next base: position 2,562 of record JAUZPS010000331.1, on the reverse strand, counting down.
AACCTATTATATCAAGTTTTTGAAACGACCAGTTGCTAAGTTTTTTTGATACTACCTAATCTGATCTTTAATATATATCGTTATAATTAGCTTAAAAAATAATAAAACGCAATTTTTATAATACTATGAACATTATAAAAATTGCGTTTAAATCATTTATCATTTATATTAAAATCAATTAATCTTTTAAATTTAGCAGAGCAAAATTACGTAAACCCGTTCGTTATTTTGCTCTGCTAAATGTGAAATTAATAATGATTTTAATTTAGGCAGTTTCAAAAATTTAATTATTTGTTTCTTTCATATATTATCCTGAGACCTTCTAAAGTAAGAAAACCATTAATCTCATCAATGGCTTCCGATTCGCTGGATATAAGTCTTGCAAGACCTCCTGTTGCAATTACCTTTATGTTGTCTTCCTTCATTTCTTTTTTTATTCTCTTAACTATATAATCCACCTGTCCTACATATCCATAAATTATTCCGGACTGCATATTTCCGATTGTTGTTCTGCCTATAATATGCTCAGGTTTTACAAGCTCTATCCTAGGAAGCTTTGCCGCTTTCTGAAAAAGTGCTTCAACCGAAACCTTGATTCCCGGACATATTACCCCACCGAGATAGTCCCCTTTAGAATTAATGGCGCAGAAAGTAGTAGCTGTTCCAAAATCAATTACTATCATTGGAGCTCCATATATCTCTAATGCGGCAACCGCATTTACAATTCTGTCAGCTCCTACCTCCCTTGGATTCTCATACTTGATATTTATGCCGGTTTTAATCCCAGGCCCTACTATTATTGGTTCCATCTTAAAATATTTTCTTATAGCATGTTCTAATGAGTACATGATAGGCGGTACGACAGAAGCTATAATAACAGCCTCAATCTTGTTTACTTCAAGCTTCTCCTGATTAAAAAGGCTCATCATGAACATACCGAATTCATCAGAGGTTTTTTCCTTGTCCGTACCCATCCTCCAATGATTTAAAAGCTTCTTTCCTTCATAGACGCCTAATACTATATTGGTGTTTCCAACATCCATTACCAAGATCACTTAGCTATCCTCCAATTAACTACAAGTTCTGCTTATTTATATTCCTAGTCTGAGACTTTTTATTTCTTTAATTTCAAGTTCTATTTCTTTTTCAATTCTTGTGATATCTACTCTTATGTCCTCTGCAGTCTCTTCGAGTCTTATCTTTGCCGCAAAACTTGATGTACTGGAACTGCTGCTGGACTGACTGTTTGAATTCTGATTTAAAGCATACGAACTGCTGTAATTACTGTTATTCCTGTTCTGATAGCCTCCGTGTCTTTGGGAATTGTCTCTATGATACCCCTTGTTGTAGTTTTCTTTATGAGCATTGTGTTCTTTCTGCTCCTTATTTTCGCGTGGTTCCCTTGGCTCCCTGTGTTCTTTGAATTCACGCTGCTCTCTTTCAACTTTTGGCTCTCTGTTTTCCTTATGCTCACGCTGGTCGCGAGCTTCTCTTTGTTCCCTATGTTCTCTGTTCTCCCTTTGCGCTCTGTTTGTCTGGGGCTGATTTCCACCTTGATTATTTCCTTTTTGTTGAAAATCCTGCTTTTTTTCCATTTAAATTAGCCTCCTAAACTTTAGTTTCTATCGATTCCGAGTAATTTTAACGCGTTTAAACCTAAAATTGCATTTTCAACCTCTGCGCCTAATTCTAAACTCTTGAGGTTAGTAATTTCCTCCATTTGATCAGTCCATGGAGAATCTGACGCGAATAATACCTTTTCATATCCATGGTCTAAAATAATTCTTTTTGCCTGTTCCGCATTCATAACACCAAGACAGTATGAAGTGTCGATATATATATCGGTACCTACTATATACCTTTCAACATCATCCCAGTATGAAAAACTTCCCATATGGGCGGCAATTATTTTTGAGCCCTTAAAGTCTTTGTTGAGTTTCATGAGCATTTCAGGAGTACAATGGCATGGTCCTGGCACGCTGATATCTCTGCCTGCATGGAACACTAACATTAGTCCTAAATCAAAAAGGCTCTCATAAATGGGGTACATTCTTTTTTCATCTATATAAAAAAGCTGATAATCAGGATGAAGCTTTATTCCTTTCAGCCCTAATTCCTTTATCCTCTTTAACTCATTCTTCCAATCCTTGTAATCCGGATGGATGCTTCCAAAAGCTATTATGTCCCCGCTGTTCATCGAGGCAGACCAATTATTTATAGTCTCAGTCTGAGTTGGCTTTGTAGCAATTGATAAAAGTACTGAATATTCAATTCCTGCTTTTTTCATTGAAGCTCTAATATTATTCATTGTCCCATCAGCTCTCGGCGTTATATTTGCCCGTTCTGCAATGCTTTTAACAGCTCTTTGAGCCAATTCATCAGGAAAACAATGAACATGAAAATCGATAATCATAGCTATAACTCCTGTTATATATAAACTTATATAAAACTTTACAGTTCGTAATCTATATAAAAAGCACTATTAATCTTACATTTGGCGGAGCAAAATAACGAACGCTTTAACGTTATTTTGTGATAGGCAAATGTAAAAGATTAATTGCT
>JAUZPS010000330.1 GCA_030705945.1 Bacillota bacterium | reverse complement strand
GTTTGGAGAAAACTGTTTCAATGATAAAAGAGGCTGGAATGTTGCCTGGAGTCTGGTTTGAGTTCGAAGTCTGCGGACCATTGGCTGACGCATTTATGAACAAAGATCATCTTTTAAAGAGAAACAGTCAGCTGATAAGGTCAGGAGAAAGATATTTCTGGGATATGGCTGACCCGTGGGTTGTTGACTTTCTGAGTGAAAAAGTTATATCAATGCTCAAAAAATATGGATTCAAATATTTAAAGGTAGACTATAATGAAACAATTGGTATAGGCTGTGATGGCTACGAGTCATTGGGAGAGGGTCTGAGACAACGTATTCTTGCTACGCAGGCGTTTTTTGAAAAAATAAGAAAAGAAATTCCTGATATCGTTATTGAAAACTGTTCTTCAGGCGGACACAGGCTTGAACCATCTATGCTCTCGTTATGTGATATGGCTTCCTTTTCTGATGCCCATGAATGCAATGAGATTCCAATTATTGCAGCAAATCTCCATAGGTTGATAAATCCATGTCAGTCACAAATATGGGCTGTGCTCCGCAAAACTGACAGTAAAAAGAGAATAGTTTATTCAATTGTAAACACTTTTCTTGGAGTTATGTGTTTGTCCGGTGATGTATATGATTTAACGAAGGCTCAGTGGGATTTGATTGATGAAGGAATAAACTTCTATAATTCCATTACAAATATAATATTGAATGGAACAACAACATTCTGGGGATCAGCCCTCAAAAGCTACAGAAACTCCAAAGGCTGGCAAGGAATTGTCAGAAATTCTCCCTGTCAAAAGGAATCTCTGGTTCTAATCCATTCGTTTCATGGCGATTTCCCAACTACAATAAATATTCCAATCAGTGGAAAATATGAGATTCATAATACATACTGCGCATTTCAGAATCAAATTTCACTGGAAAATGGGTGCCTTTATGTAAACATAAAAGAAGAATTTGAGGCTTTAGCCATTCATTTAAAATTATCAGATTGATGATACCTACCGCTATCAATCATCAAAGCTTTGCGGGTTGATGCAGTGAGATTTTCAAGGTTTAATTTCTCAAAAAAAATATATAGAAATCGTAGAAATAAAACTTTTTTGGAGGAGTTTGACAGGAGGAGTATAGATGTGAAAATATTGCTTGGAATTGATATAGGTACATCAGCTTGCAAGGTTGCAGCCTTCGACATGGATGGGAGAGTAGTTGCTCAATCTACAAAGGGGTATAAGGTATATTATCCCTTGCCTGATTATGTTGAACAGGATCCAAATGAATGGTGGGAAGCAGTTTGCGTGGCTATCAAGGAAACAATAATTTCCGGTAAAATTAGCCCTGCCAATGTTGCTGGCATTGGGGTTGACGGGCAAAGCTGGTCAGCTATTCCCATAGACAAAGTCGGTAATGTTCTTCATAACACACCGATTTGGATGGATACACGGTCCTCTGAAATATCCAGAAGAGTTGTGGAAAAAGTAGGATTTAACAGGATTTTTGATGTAAGCGGCAACTCATTTGAGCCCACATATTCCTCTCCGAAGATCCTCTGGTTTAAGGAGAATAAGCCTGAAATATATGCGAAGACATATAAGTTTCTGCAGAGCAATAGTTATATCGTTTATAAACTGACTGGAGCTGTGACTCAGGATGTTTCCCAGGGCTATGGAGTTCATTCATTTAATATGAAAACCGGCAAATGGGATGACAGCCTGTGTGAAGAACTTGGAATATGCCGTGAGAAGTTGCCTGAGATATATGCATGTCATGCGATTGCAGGTGAGTTGACAGATATTGCTGCGCAAGCAACCGGACTTATAAAAGGTATACCTGTAGTAGCTGGTGGATTGGATGCGTGCTGTGGAACCTTGGGGGCAGGAGTTGCTGAAGTAGGCCAAACTCAGGAGCAGGGAGGTCAGGCTGGAGGCATGAGTATATGCCTTGATGAAGCCCTTGCGCATCCGAAGTTAATATTGAGTTTTCATGTAATACCGGATTTATGGCTGCTTCAGGGAGGTACCGTTGGAGGAAGTGGTTGTGTTAAGTGGTTTAAAGAAGAGTTGGGTTCCTTTGAGGATGAACTTGGTAAGAAAACAGGCGAAAGCGTCTTTAAGATAATGGATGATGGGGCAAACGCAATCCAGGCTGGTTCCGAGGGCCTGATTTTCCTGCCATATATGGCTGGTGAAAGGTCTCCTATTTGGGATAAACATGCAAAGGGTGTATTCTTTGGGTTAAGCTATAGCAAAACCAGAGCTCATATGATCCGTTCCGTGCTTGAGGGTTGTTCTTACGCGCTTTATCATAATTTGAAAACTGCTGAAGAAATAGGAGTAAAAGTTGATGAATTGGTATCTATGGGCGGCGCGGCAAACAGTATTCTCTGGACCCAGATTAAAGCTGACATTACCGGAAAGCGTATAAAGGTGCCAACATCTGATACTGCTACTACTCTTGGAGCCGCAATTCTTGCAGGTGTGGGTACAGGATGTTACAAGAGCTTCAAGGAGGCAGTGGACAGAACAATTAAAATTACACGGACCCATGAGCCGGATATGAAAAACCATGAAATATATGATAAGTACTACAATATGTACTTGAGGATATATGATAATTTAAAAGATACGATGGAATTAATTGGAGATTTATAAGGAATTATTTATTTATGTGAGGTGTATAACATGAAAGCGGCTGTATTGTATGGAAGAGATGATTTGAGATATGAAGATTACCCAATGCCTGAGATAAAAAAGGATGAGGTTCTGATAAAAGTAAAAGCGACAGGAATTTGCGGTTCGGACATTCCAAGGGTTCTTGGCGATGCTGCCCATTATTATCCTATTGTGCTCGGACATGAATTTTCTGGTGAAGTAGTTGAAATAGGTGAAGCTGTCAATTCAGTAAAGCATGGTGACAGAGTTGCAGGAGCGCCGCTTGTTCCATGCTTTGAATGCGAAGATTGTCAAAAAGGGGACTATTCCCTTTGCAAAAAGTATACATTTATTGGTTCAAGGATACAGGGAAGCTTTGCTGAGTATGTTAAGGCGCCTGTAAGAAATGTAGTCAAATTTGATAATAAAGTATCTTTCGAACAGGGGGCTTTTTTTGAGCCTTCCACAGTAGCGCTGCACGGTTTGAATCGGATTGATTACGAGGGCGGGCATGATGTTGCCATACTTGGGGGAGGTACGATTGGACTATTTACAGCTCAGTGGGCAAAAATATTTGGCGCTAAAAGAGTGTTCGTATTTGACATAGATAATGACAGGCTGGCGCTTGCTAAAAAACTTGGCGTTGATGTGACAATAAACACCCTTGACAGTAATTTCCGAGAGGAAGTGAAGGAGCTTACAAATAACAGGGGCTTTGGCTTTGTTTATGAGACAGCAGGCGTAGACATAACCATGAAGCTAGCCTTCGAGCTTGCCGGAAATGAATCCGGAGTATGTTTTATTGGTACACCCACTAAAGACCTGGTATTTACTCCACACCTGTTTGAAAATATGAATCGAAAGGAATTTAACCTCACAGGCTCATGGATGTCTTATAGCGCGCCGTTTCCTGGTAAAGAGTGGACTCTAACCGCTCACTATTTTTCGACAGGCGAGTTAAAATTTGACGATAGTCTTATATTTAAAAAGCTGCCAATGAGCAAAATCAAGGAAGGTTTTGATATGTACAAGCAACAAGGAATGGTTAAAGGGAAGATAATGTTAATTAATGAATAAAAGGGAGGAGAAGAGGATGCATAATCAACATTATTTGAAAGAAATTGTTAAACTTCAGAAGCAAGGAATTCCCAAGGGTATTTATTCTGTTTGCAGCGCAAATGAATACGTCATTGAAGCCGCAATGGAAAGAGCCTTAAAAGCAAATGAATATGTGCTTGTAGAAGCTACAGCAAACCAGGTAAACCAGTTTGGCGGATATACCGGAATGCGGCCGACAGACTTCAAGAACTTTGTATACTCTTTGGCAACGAGGGTTGGTTTCCCTTTAAATAAAATAATACTGGGTGGAGATCATCTAGGTCCCCTTACCTGGCAGAACGAGTCATCAAATTCTGCTATGGAGAAATCTCGTGAGCTTATTAGACAATACGTGCTTGCTGGATTTACAAAGATACATATTGATACCAGCATGCGTCTTGCAGATGATAGTACGGATAAACAGCTTGATACCGAAGTTATTGCGCAAAGAGGAGCAATTCTTTGTAAGGAAGCAGAAGAAGCCTTTGCTGAATTAAAGAAATGTTCAGCAGATGCATCTTCTCTTGTATACATTGTAGGTAGCGAAGTTCCCATACCAGGTGGTAGTCAGAATGAAGAAGAGGGGGTACAAGTAACAAAAGTATCCGATTTTAAAAATACTGTTGAAGAATTTAAAAAAGCATTTTCGGTTTATGGACTTGAACCTGCATGGGAAAAAGTTATAGGTGTAGTTGTTCAGCCTGGAGTTGAATTTGGAGATGAATCAATACATGAATATAACAGAGAAGTTGCCAGAGATCTCAAAGAGGCGTTAAAGGAATATCCAAGTCTGGTTTTTGAAGGACATTCTACCGATTATCAGACAGCTACAGCTCTAAAGCAGATGGTTGAAGACGGGATCGCAATACTAAAAGTCGGACCTGCGCTTACTTTCGCGCTAAGAGAAGGACTTTTTGCTTTGAACCTTATTGAAAACGAACTTTTCAAGCGCGACTCAGATGTACAAATCTCAAATTTTATAAATGTTCTTGAAGATACCATGGTTAAAAATCCGACATACTGGAAGAATCATTACCATGGGGATGTTTCAAAGTTAAGTCTAGCTAGAAAATATAGCCTGTCGGACAGATGCAGGTATTACCTTCCATCAAAAGAATTAAGGGAATCAATTAAAATTATGATGAATAACCTCAATTCTGTTCAAATACCTTTAACGCTGATAAGTGAATTTTTGCCCATTCAGTATGGCAAAATCCGAAACGGGCTTCTTAAGAATACTCCTGAAGAGATGTTAAAGGACAGAATTATAAACTATATCGATGATTATATGCATGCAGTAATACCAAGTTAATACAAATTATTTACTCTGCAAGAAAATTAATGATGTGGGAAAGTTGAGCTATTTGTAGTTGAAAATATTTTCACGAGAGGATTGAATGATTATGTTAAAAGGAATTCCCAGCATCCTACCTCCCGATTTATTAAAAATAATGATGGAAATGGGCCATGGTGACGAGATTGTAATATCAGACGGAAATTTCCCGGCAGCCAATTTTGCTCAAAGGCTAATAAGATGTGACGGGCGCAATGTACCCGAATTGCTTGATTCAATACTTAAATTTTTCCCTCTTGATCCCTATGTTGACGCGCCTGTAGCTTTAATGCAGGTTGTTCCTGGAGATAGTGTAGAAACCCCAATATGGGATGTGTACAAGAAAATCATTAATATTCACGAACCTAAATACAACAAAATAGAGAATATTGAGAGATTTGCGTTTTATGAAAGGGCAAAGAAAGCTTATGCAGTTATTGCAACCGGTGAAAAAGCGCTATATGCAAACATAATTATAAAAAAGGGTGTAGTGATTGAGTAGTGGTTTTCTACTTTCTCAGTCACGCCTAAAGGAGAGATTTATAATGACAGGTACAGATAATGATGCTATCGACCCCAAATTAGTTCCTCAAAGAATTTTACGTGGTGGGTGTAAAATGCCCGGCATAGGAATGGGAACCTTCG
>JAUZPS010000033.1 GCA_030705945.1 Bacillota bacterium | reverse complement strand
TAAGGGCGTTTCAAAAAATTCCTTGTTCAGGTTTATACGACGAAAACCTATTATATCAAGTTTTTGAAACGACCAGTTGACCAGTTATTTTTTTGATACTACCTAAAACTAATTTTACAGTTCGATATTTATATAAAAGAGCGTCCAAATCATACGGACGCCCTTTTCCTATTCTACATAGATACCTCTTCTTGACATTATAAGCAAACATTAAAATTCATGATGTTAAAAAGCGTTTATATAACTAATTCCTATATAAAAAGCACTATTAATCTTACATTTGCCTATCGCAAAATAACGAACGCTTTAACGTTATTTTGCGATAGGCAAATGTAAAAGATTAATTGTTTTTTATATATTTAGCCAAGAAGCCTATTTCTTTAATCCATTTAACCTTTCAATAACTTTATCAAACATTTCCTGATATTTTACCAATTTAGCTTTTTCTTCTTCAATAACCTTAGGCGGCGCTTTTGCTACAAAGCCTTCATTAGAAAGCTTCCCTTTTACTCTATCCAATTCTTTTTCAAGATTGGATTTTTCTTTTTGAAGTCTTTCAACTTCTTTTTCAATATCAATAAGGTCATCTAACGGCATGTATATTTCAACACCCGCAATAATTGAAGAAACAGCGTCCTCACAAACTCCGGTTTTATCAGACTGGACAATCACTTCAGCTGCTCCGGCAAGCCTTTCAAAGAACAGTTTTCCTTCTTTCAAAGTCTTCATCTGCTCCTTGCCGGAAGTAACAAATATTATCTTAGCTTTTCTTGACGGAGGCACATTCATTTCAGCCCTTATATTTCTGATGCTCCTTACAGCCTCCATTATAAGCTGCATGTTAGCTTCGTCAGCTTTATAGTTATATTCTTCCTTGTATTGAGGCCACTTTGAAATCATTATGCTTTCGTCGCTGTTTATAAGATGACAATAGATTTCTTCAGTAATAAACGGCATAAAAGGATGAAGAAGCTTTAAAGCGTTACTTAAAGCGTAATTTAAAACGTACTGGGCTTCCAGTCTTGATTCATTCTCTTTGTCATAAAGCCTTGGCTTAACAAGCTCAATATACCAGTCGCAGAATTCTTCCCATATAAATTCATATACCTTCTGAAGAGCTATTCCCGCCTCAAACTTTTCCATATTTTCTGTAACTTCACGAGTAAGATTATTAATTCTGGTCAATATCCACTTATCAGCAATAGTGAATTTATTTTCATCAACCTCAGAAAAATCAAGGTTCTCATCAAAATTCATAAGAACAAATCTCGAAGCGTTCCATATTTTATTTGTAAAGTTTCTGCTTGACTCAACCTTTTTATCGGAGAATCTCAAGTCACTTCCCGGAGAAACACCAATGGTTAAAGCAAACCTTAACGCGTCAGTGCCGTACTGATCGATTATTTCAAGAGGATCGATACCGTTGCCTAATGATTTACTCATCTTCCGACCCTGTTCGTCTCTAACTATTCCGTGAATAAATACATACTTGAAGGGCTCTTTACCCATTTGTTCAACACCGGAAAAAATCATTCTTGCAACCCAGAAGAAAATTATATCGTATCCTGTTACAAGCACGCTTGTAGGATAGAAATAATTCAAGTCCTCTGTCTTTTCAGGCCAGCCCAAAGTTGAGAAAGGCCACAGAGCAGAACTAAACCATGTGTCAAGGGTGTCATTATCCTGTTCAAACCTAGAGCTGCCACAATCCGGACATACATCAGGCGTTTCTCTCGCAACAACTACCTTGCCGCAGTTCTGACAGTAATAAGCGGGAATTCTGTGTCCCCACCAGAGTTGTCTTGAGATACACCAGTCCTGAATATTTTCCATCCAATTGTAGTATATCTTTGAGAATCTTTCCGGCACAAACTTTATAGTACCGTTTCTAACAATGTCCAAAGCGGGTTCAGCCAATGGCTTCATGTGAACAAACCACTGTTTTGAAATCATAGGCTCTATAACAGTGCTGCACCTGTAGCAGGTTCCTACATTATGACTGTGAGGCTGAATCTTCAATAGAAGGTCAAGATTCTTCAAATCTTCAATAATTTGCTTTCTGGCTTCATATCTTTCCATTCCCTCGTATTGTTTTGCATTCTCGTTCATAGTAGCGTCATTGTTCATAACCTTAATCTGTTGAAGGTTGTGCCTCAACCCTACTTCAAAGTCGTTTGGATCATGGGCAGGAGTTATCTTAACCGCGCCTGTTCCGAAATCCTTGTCAACATAGCTGTCGGCAATTATTGGTATTTCTCTGTTCACCAGAGGAAGAACTACCATCTTGCCTAAAAGATGCTTGTATCTTTCATCATCAGGATTTACAGCAACAGCGGTATCCCCAAGCATTGTCTCCGGCCTTGTTGTTGCTACAACTATATACTCATTGCTGTCCTTTATAGGATATTTAAGATGCCAGAAGCTTCCTTCTTTTTCTTCATACTCAACCTCCGCGTCAGATATTGACGTATTACATTTCGGGCACCAGTTAATGATCCTTTCGCCCCTATAAATAAGCTTCTTATCATATAATCTGATAAATACTTCCTTAACAGCCTCAGAAAGACCCTCGTCCATAGTAAATCTTTCACGCTTCCAGTCACAAGAGCTTCCTAACTTCTTGAGCTGCTCAACTATTCTGCCTCCATAAATCCTTTTCCATTCCCAGGCCTTTTCTAAATATTTCTCTCTGCCTATCATTTCTTTTGTTATGCCTTCTTTAGCCATAGCCTCAACAATTTTGGCTTCAGTAGCAATACTCGCATGATCTGTTCCTGGAAGCCACAGCGCTGAGTATCCCTGCAACCTTTTCCATCTGATAAGAATATCCTGCAAGGTGTTATCGAGAGCATGCCCCATATGAAGCTGGCCTGTAATATTAGGCGGCGGAATAACAATCGTGTACGGCTCTTTTTGTTTATCCGCTACAGCATGAAAATAGTCATTATCTATCCATTTTTTGTAGAGCCTGTCTTCTACCTGTTTAGGGTCATAAGTCTTTTCCAAGTTTTTATTTTCTTCCATTTGAAATCTTCCTCCCTATATAAGAATGAACAAAAATCCATTACTATATAAAAAGCACTATTAATCTTACATTTGACGGAGCAAAATAACGAACGCTTTAACGTTATTTTGTGATAGGCAAATGTAAAAGATTAATTGCTTTTTATATATCTTTATTGAGTAAATACTTCAATACATTGTTTATCCGTTTTTAAAAGCAAACAGAAACATAATTATACCAGGTAAAGCAATCAACATACCTATCATTTTACAATTAACTACAGCTTTAGTGAATTTATAGCTTGCCACTTCTTCTTCACTTAGCTCATTCTCCATATTGCACACCACTTTTTTATTAAGCTCAAATCTTTTTACTATGAATTTTGCTCCTATAACCGTTAAGAATCCTACAACTATAATTAAAACAGCTAATATTTTAATCGAATTCAATGCAAAATCTCCTTTCAGCTTCTTTTTATCATTGACTTTTATATATAACCAAATGGCAGCGCAATCCCCAGACATCAAAAAAGCCTTTCATCCAAACAAATGGACGAAAAGCTCAATTCCGTGGTACCACCATAATTCCCCCTTGAGGGCTCTTAAACGAAATAACGGTCCGCTGCCGTAATAACCTACTTACAAATTTCAGTTATCAAACTCATAAGCTACCTTCGTCGATCATATCTCGGAAAGGCTTTCAGCCGCTGACCTTTCCTCTCTAAGAGCATATATCGATTACTCCTCTTAATCATTGTTTTTAAATTTTATCTTATTAAGTTATGATATATCAATAATAATGCTGTGTCAAGGTATTATTTTAAGCTTTTTTCAGGTGATAATCACTTCCATTAAACAGGAAATTATTTCCCAGAATTTTCGAGTTAAATTGCGGCTATTTCCCCCGAATTTTCTTTAATATATAAATCTCTATTTATATATTAAAGTTGCGAAAAAGTTTTTACATTAAGAATGCAGTTAATGCAAAATATATAGTTCCCATTTATATTTATTTTTAATGTTATATTCTATATCAATCATGAAAAAGATATAACATAAGCAGATGATTAAGGGAGTTTCAAAAAATTCCTTTTTCAAGTCTTGTATGATGAAAACCCATTATATCAAGTTTTTGAAACTCCCAGTCGACCAGTTTATTTTTTGATACTACCTAAACTGAATTTGCTTGTAAAAGCATATTTATGACTGTAGAGATAATACTTGCTCCAATAATTACATGTTTCGTCGTTTTATTTCCCAAAAAATTATTTTAAATGAAAATCAAACCTAATTTTATTGAATAAAAATAGCGCATACTGTATAATTTAAATATTCAAAACACATATAACTTGAGGTGAACACATTGAATACAATTTTTGAAGGCGGAGTAACTTCCCCAAAAGGATTTTTAGCTGCAGGCGATGCTTGCGGCATAAAGAAAAATGGAAAAAAGGACATAGCTGTTATTTCTTCTATAGATACGGCAGTAGTAGCAGGAGTATTTACAACAAATGTTGTTAAGGGTCATTCTCTCCAGGTAACAATGGAACATATTAAGAGTGGATATTCAAGAGCTATCGTAATAAACAGCGGAAATGCCAACGCTTGTGTTGGTGAACAAGGTTATAAAGACGCGCGCGAAATGGCGGATATGACATCAAATCTCCTTCAATGCGAACCTGAAGAAATTCTTATTGGTTCAACAGGCGTAATTGGCATGCCGCTAAATATGCCATCAATCAGATCGGGTATTCGCAACGCGGTTCAAAGATTATCGGAAAATGGCGGACATGATGCTGAAGAAGCAATAATGACAACTGATTTAAGGCCTAAAGAAGTAGCCGTAGAATTTGAAATCCAGGATGAAAAGGTAATAATCGGTGGAATGGCTAAAGGCTCAGGTATGATTCATCCCAATATGGCAACTATGATCGGAGTCATAACTACCGACGCAAATATTTCCCGAGGTCTTCTTGATAAAGCCTTAAAGGAAGTTGTTAAGAAATCCTTCAACCGGGTTTCTGTTGATGGAGACACAAGTGTCTGTGATATGGTTGTCGCATTCGCAAATGGAGAAGCAAACAATTCAGGAATCGTTAAAGATAATCTTGAATTTGAAACATTTAAACAAGGTCTCGAATATGTATGTACCTACCTTGCAAGAGAAATTGCCAAAGACGGAGAAGGAGCAACCAAACTAGTTGAGATAACAGTAAATGGAGCCTCCTGTGAAGAAGACGCTTATAACGCTGTTTGCTCTGTTGCTAAGTCACCTCTTGTAAAAACTGCCATCTTCGGCGAAGACGCAAATTGGGGAAGAATATTGACTGCGGTCGGTTATTCAGGCGCTGATTTCGATCCAAATCTTGTGGATATTACCTTGGGCAACTTACTGGTCTGCAGAAATGGATGCGCTATAGATTTTGATGAAGCGGCAGCAAAGAAAATTCTAAAAGAAAAAGAGATAAAAATCGTAATAAATCTGAAAAAAGGTCAGTTCTCAGACAGAATGTGGACCTGTGACTTCTCATACGATTATGTTAAGATTAACGGCAGTTATAGAACATAAATTATAAAATTATTATGATTAATATTTACAGATAAACACTTTAGACTTTATTTTTCAGTTCATATGATGATCCTAATTCAGGTCATTTTATGAAGGAAGATTATAATGTTTAAAGTGTTTTGTATTTAAAGAGTAGTTACAAAAATAATAAATAGAAAGCGGATACTATTATATTTTTAGCGTCCGCTTTCATATCCGGAAGTGATATAGATAAAAAGCACTATTAATCTTACATTTGACGGAGCAAAATAACGAACGCTTTAACGTTATTTTGTGATAGGCAAATGTAAAAGATTAATTGCTTTTTATATAGAATTAAATCAATTAATCTTTTAATTTAGATAATCACTTGTTACAAGCTGTATGCAACTGGTTTAATGTTATCCTGTTCAATTTCGCTTGCGAGTATAAGATCAAGAAGCAGTACAGCTTTTTCGCCTATTTTGGCGACTCCGGTTATATATTTTCTGTTCAGAGCTTTAATCGTTTCGGGAGGATTTTCGATTTGTTTGTCATCAACCCATACTATTTCATTTACAACATCAATTATAAATCCTACAGCTAAACTTTCTGAATTAAGCATCACAATTTTTGTATGCTCATCGCTTGCCCTTGCGGTCAGGTTGAATTTTTTTCTCAAATTAAGAATTGTATAAATCTTTCCTCTAAGATTTATAAGACCTTCTACAAAATTTGGAGTATTCGGTATTTTGAATATCTCCATAGGAGTAATTATTTCCTTTACTTGCTCAATATTAATACCGTACATTTCATCATCAACTTTAAAAATTACAATTTGTTGATTAGCCATATCATTACCTCCTGTAGGATGACAGCTTTAAAGTTCTATTTGCAGAAAAACGCGTAGATTAACATAATTTAGGCTTAATAATGATTTTACTATAAAACAGACTTCTTAATAATTATCGGATTATTATAAATTAATATTTATATGATTTTAAATCAATAAAGGCGATTCCTAATTCAAGTTTTGTATGATTAAAACCCACTAAATAAATGTTATAAAACACGCATATCACCAACAAGAAACAAATATAATTTTAACAAGATTTAATGTTGACATATGGTTACAATGATGATAAAATTGTTGTTGTAACCGGTGAGTTACACAAAAAAATGTTCTTTACTATTTTTTTAGAATAATTCCACAATTAGAAGGTGATTTAATGAACAATAGTAATGAAATATCTCTTGATTATTGCAGAAAACAATTATCAAGAGCATTATGGAGATTTCAATATCGGATTCGAAAAAAAGAAAACTTTGAGTTCACTGATATCTTAAAAGATTGCGAATCAAACACAAACTTAGAAGAAGAAATAGCTTCTAAACTAAATGTAATTTATATCCTAAATAACATACCGTCAATTAAGGCAAGGTATATAATTATTAGAACAGTTTTACAAGGAGTTACAGAGAAAAAAGTAGGCAGTGAATTAAAAATTAGCCAGCAGGCGGTGCACAAATGCAAACTAAAAACATTAATGTTTCTGAGAGAGAAAATGAACAATTTGAAATAAACTTTCAAAAAGCAATGTCCGGAGATAAAGCGGCTATGGAGAAAATAATTGATATTTTTCGCGATGAGATAATATGTCTTAGTAAATATGTAAAAACATCAAAGGAAGACGTAATACAAGAGTTATATGCCGAGCTGATATCTATTATTTTAAATAGGTAAAGAAGTTCTTTTAGGCAGTATCAAAAAAATAGCTGGGCGCATAACAGAATGTTGTATACACCCCTTTAATTTTCAAGATGTTTTCTATATTTATGAAAGTTGAGCTATTTAGCTATACTTCCTCACCCCCAGAATATGAATAAACCTTATATCTACCCATTCATATCCAGTAAGAGGATAATAATCCTGATCATCAGTATGCGCCGCAACCAGAATATTGTTATAGGATACCGGATGCTTTATCTGAACTATCACAGGTGAATGATTAAAAAAATTGCCTCCTTCAAAAGAAAGCTGTACAATATCGCCAGGTACAGCGTTCTTCATGTCTGTCTCCACAGCAAATGGCCCTTCCCCATCATTGTTGATAAGAAAATTATATAAATAATTAACTCCTGTCCAAGAAGGCGTTCTATTATAAGAATTTACATAATACCATCCAAATGTTGGCATATAATTCATTAGCTCGCTTCCGCTGTAGATGACCTGGGAAGCAAAATTTGTGCAGTCGCCGCCCGTATTCTCAAAATCAAAGTACTGAGGATTTCTTCCATGCGCCCATCTATGAGCATATTCTACAGCTCTATCCCCGTTATATGGCAGAATAATAAAATCTCTGTACAAAAGGAATCACCCACCTTCTTTTTTTCATCAAAACCGATATTATTAAAATTTGCCATGTTAAAAAGCAATGGATCATAATTTATATGATATGCTCCAGTTACTTTTCATGTGATTTTGTTCTGACGTATTAATCGCATTTTTAATGTAAAATCTTTTTCGCGACTTATCTATATAAAAAGCACTATTAATCTTACATTTGACGGAGCAAAATAACGAACGCTTTAACGTTATTTTGCTCCGTCAAATGTAAAAGATTAATTGCTTTTTATCTATAAAAACATTTTAAATTATTCAGGTAAATAATTAACACTCAGTTAACAATCGCTTAATCTATTCTTAAATAACGAAATGTAATATTTAAAACGAAGTAAGTTATATTATTTCATAATAAAATCAAAATTACTTAATCTATTGATTAATTTAGGAGGAAATCATTAATGAAAAAAGTATTGAGTATCAAATCATTAGCATTAACTGCAGTCTTAGCTCTATCCTTATCATTTTCGGCATGTTCATCAACTAACAACGGGGCAATAAGCCTTTCAGGATCATCTGCTCTACTTCCTTTAGCTGATAATGCGGCTAAAGATTACATGGGAAAAAACACTGATTCAAAAATTTCTGTTCAAGCCGGAGGAAGCGGTCAGGGCTTGACTCAGGTTTACCAAGGCGCGGTAAACATAGGTAATTCAGATGTCTATGCTGAAGAAAAGTTAAAACCGGAAGAAGCTAAGGAGTTAACGGACCATATAGTATGCGTTGTAGGTATAGCAGCAGTTGTTAATCCAAAGGTTAAAGTCGATACCCTCACATCACAGCAGCTTATTGATATATTTACAGGTAAAATAACAAACTGGAAAGACGTGGGCGGAGATGACATGAAAATTGTTATTATCAACAGACCCAGCAACTCAGGAACAAGAGCAACATTTAAGAAATATGCTTTAAAAGGAGCTGATGAGGCAGAAGGATTAGCATTAAAAGAGGACCAATCCGGTACAGTTAAACAGACTGTTACTCAAACTGAAGGTTCTATAGCTTACCTTGCCTTCTCATATCTAGACGACAACAGTGATAAAATAAAACCATTAGCATTAGACGGCGTTAAACCTACTGTTGAAAATGTTGAAAACGGAACTTACCTGGTATGGGCTTATGAACACATGTATACAAAGGGAGAAGCCACAGGTCTTTCAAAAGCTTTCATTGATTATATTTTAAGTGACGATGTTCAAAAGAACCTTGTTCCTAAATTAAAATTTATACCCATCAGCGACATGAAAGCAAAACACTAAACACAGCAAATTAACGGACTTAAATCTTAATTCAACGCAATTAAAGCTACAAATATTTGAAACCTACTTAATAAACACGATACAATAGTCCGTTATCCATAAGAATGAGTATAGTACACATCCGTTCATAATCCTGGTTTTTATATAAACTTAAGTATCTATATAAAAAGCACTATTAATCTTACATTTGACGGAGCAAAATAACGAACGCTTTAACGTTATTTTGCGATAGGCAAATGTAAAAGATTAATTGCTTTTTATCTATATATTTTGCAATTAACATTTTACATCCATTTTTCAGACGGTAATATTATACTCATTCTTTAATAAAAATATGCTTCAAAAGAATTTGTTAAGGGTGTATTTCAAATGGAGGTCTTTATTAAATGTCAATACCTGATAAAACAAAAGTAACTTCCCACTATATAAGAAAAGAATTATTGGGAAAATCCACAGTAACGCTATTCGGTGTATTTTTGATAATTTTAACGATGAGCCTTGTATTCTTTATAGCTTCTCAAGGTTTAACAACATTCATAAAAGATAAACAATCCCCTTTCCAATTTTTATTCTCAGGAAAATGGGATCCCGAAAGGGATATTAGCAAAGGTGGTCCTGCAGTTGGAGCGCTTGTTTTCATTTTTGGATCTATTTCTATATCCACTCTTGCGCTATTGATCAGTACACCCTTTAGTGTTGCTGTTTCAATTTTTATGTCCGAGATTTCTCCAAAGTTTGGTAAAAAGTTACTTCAACCTGTAATTGAAATATTTGTTGGTATTCCTTCCGTAGTATATGGATGGGTTGGTTTAACTGTTCTGGTACCTTTAATAAGCAAACTGACGTTAATCGTTCCATTTATAGATAAGGAAAGCAATACGACGGGAAAAAGCCTTCTGACCGGGGGACTTGTTCTGTCAATAATGATTTTCCCTACTATTGCCAGCGTTTCATTTGACGCGCTGAAAGCATTACCCAAAGATTTTAAAGAAGCTTCCTATGCCTTGGGAGCAACAAGGTGGCAAACAATAAAAAAAGTGCTCGTTCCCGCAGCTCTGCCAGGCATGCTTACAGGTGTTGTGTTAGGACTTGCGAGAGCCTTCGGAGAAGCGCTTGCAGTGCAAATGGTCATCGGAAACAATATATTATTTCCGAAATCACTTTTTGATAGAGCAAATACAATGACAAGCGTCATAACTATGGAAATGGGAAACGCGGTTAAAGGATCACTTGAAAGTAATGCATTATGGTCGTTAGCGTTTCTACTGCTTTTGATTTCATTTTTATTTATAGTGATTATTCATAAAATAGGAGCAAAGGGGAGTTTTGTAAAATGAGAATTAAACCTCAGATTGCTGATAAAATAGCGACGGCAATTTTTTATATTATAGCAGGGCTTGTAATACTTCTCCTCATCCTATTTGCAGGTTATCTTATTTATCAGGGCAGAAGCAGGCTCAACCTCCATTTTCTTATATCTGAGCCAAACTCAATCGAAGCCGGCGGGGGAATAGGTCCTCCTCTTTTCAATTCGCTTTATTTGGTTGCGCTTTCCATGCTAATAACACTGCCCATAGGGCTTTCAGCAGGAATTTATATGGCTGAATACGCAAAGCCTTCGACATTAACCCAAGTCATAAGATTCTGTATAGAAGCTCTTGCGTCTTTGCCTTCAATAGTAATAGGCCTCTTTGGATTTCTTGTTTTTGTACAGTTAACAGGGTGGGGATTTAACCTATTATCAGGAGCGCTTGCAGTATCGGCGCTTAATCTGCCAATCATAACCAGAATAAGCGAAGACGCCCTAAGAAATGTTCCCCCTTCTGTAAAAGAAGCAAGTCTTGCATTAGGGGCCACTCACTGGCAAACAATCGTTAAGGTCTTGGTGCCTTGCGCGATTCCAGGTTTGGTAACAGGGTTAATAATAACTTCGGGGAGAGTATTTGGCGAAGCGGCAGCCTTGATATTTACATCAGGGGTCAGTGGTTATCCATTGGATTTCTCGAACTTTAACCCTTTATCATCCTCTTCGCCCTTAAATCCATTCAGACCTGCTGAAACCTTAGCTGTTTTCATATGGAAGGTTAACTCTGAAGGAACTGCCCCAGACGCAAGGATGGTTGCTGACGGCGCATCTGCGGTATTAATTATATTTGTTTTTGTTTTCAATATTGCGGCAAGAATTTTGGGAAAATTTCTTGACAGAAGATTTACTGGAACAACAAGCAAAAAATAACAAAACCAGCCCTAATCAATGGGCTAGTTTAATATAACAAATAAAGGATTGATTAATTTGGAAAACAATTTAAAGCTGTATACAAAAGATTTGGACCTATTTTATGGAAGTAATCAAGCCCTAAAAAAAATTACTGTCAATATAGAAGAAAACAAGGTTACAGCCTTAATTGGTCCATCAGGCTGTGGAAAATCAACTTTTCTAAAAACTCTTAACAGGATGAACGATTTGATAAATAACATCAAAATAACTGGCGAAGTTTATCTTGACGGTTTGAATGTTTATGAACAATTTGATATAGTAGATCTAAGAAAAAGAGTTGGTATGGTTTTTCAGAAACCCAACCCATTTCCAATGTCCATATATGAGAATATCGCATACGGTCCGAAAATACATGGTATAAAAGCAAAATCAGTTTTAGACAGCATAGTTGAAAAAAGTTTAAAAAACGCCGCATTATGGGATGAAGTTAAGGACCGACTTAAGCAAAGCGCTCTAGGACTTTCGGGAGGACAGCAGCAGCGTTTGTGCATCGCAAGAGTTCTTGCTGTGGAACCAGAAGTTGTTCTCATGGATGAGCCAACTTCCGCGCTTGATCCTATATCAACATTAAAAATTGAAGATTTGATTGATGAGTTAAAAGAAAAGTATACAATTGTAATAGTTACGCATAATATGCAGCAAGCAGGAAGGATCTCTGATAACACCGCCTTCTTTCTACATGGAGAAATAGTTGAATATAATGAAACTGAAAAAATATTCAGCATGCCTTCAGATAAACGCACTGAAGATTATATTACAGGAAGGTTCGGATAGCCTTTATATTAAAGGAAAATCAATAAAAATATATTATAATTGATGTGCGAATAATGGTAACTACAAGACATTTTTTTGATAAAGAACTTGAAGAATTACATCATGAGCTTATTAAAATGGGAAGTCTCGTTGAAGAATCGATAGATAATACAATAATTGCTCTTAAAAAGCAAGATATAAATATGGCAAGAGCTATCTTCAGAAATGATGATATTATTGATGATATGGAAAAACTGATTGAAAGAAAATGCATGAACCTTATTGCAAGGCAGCAACCAATTGCAAAGGACCTAAGAGTTATAAGCACAGCGCTTAAAATAATAACTGATATGGAGAGAATAGCGGACCATTCATCTGACATTGCAGAAATTACAATTAGAATGGCTGATGAGAAATATATTAAACCGCTAATAGACATACCTAAAATGGCAGAACTTGCCAAACAGATGGTTAATAAGTCCATCGACGCTTATGTAAAGCTTGATCTTGAGCTAGCGGAGTCAGTTTGTAAAAGTGACGACGCTGTGGATGAGTTATTCTTTAGAATTATACTTGAACTAATCAATATAATGAAAAACGATCCTCAGACAGTAGAGCAAGCAATCAATTTTATGTTTATAGCAAAATATCTCGAAAGAATGGCTGATCACGCAACTAATATAGGTGAATGGGTTGCTTTCATAATAACTGGAGAACACGAACATCTTTCAAGGCATATTAACAAAGATGACAGCATCAATAATCCTTTTATTGACGCAAAAACACAAGATTAAAGTTGAATTACGGATAAACATAACTCCTGGAGGCAAATAAATTATGTCAAAACAGATAATTTTTACTGTTGAAGATGAAGCGCATATTCAACAGCTAATAAAATACAATTTGGAGGCAAACGGTTACAAGGTTCTGACTTTTGATACCGGTGAGCAGCTTCTTGAAGAATGCAAACGTACTGTTCCCGACCTGTTCCTGCTTGATATAATGTTGCCGGGCGTAGACGGTCTGGAAGTTTGCAGACAATTGAGGCAAAACCTGCAGACCAAATCAATACCTGTAATAATACTTACAGCAAAAAATGAAGAATTTGATAAGGTTTTAGGCCTGGAACTCGGCGCTGATGATTATATAACAAAACCATTTAGTGTAAGAGAGTTGGTTGCCAGGGTAAAAGCGCTCTTTAGAAGAGTTAATCTCTCAAATCAGAATGACTCTGAAATTATAAGTTATGGGAATATAACAATAGATTGCTCAAGACGAGAAGTTTTTAAGGATAATAAGCTGCTTGACCTCCCTCTTAAGGAGTTTGAATTACTAAAGCTGTTAATATTAAACAGAGGTAAAGTCTTATCAAGGGAAATACTTCTTGAAAAGGTCTGGGGCTTTGATTACTATGGTGAAACAAGAACTGTCGACGTGCATATCCGGTATCTTAGACAAAAGATTGAGGATGACGACAGCAATCCGGTATATATTGAGACTATAAGGGGCATCGGTTATCGATTTAATGATAAAGGAGCAGTCAATAAATGAAACAGAAGATATTTCTGTACTACCTGATTTTAACTGTTATCGGTGTATTGATAACAGGTATACTGATATCTGAGATTTCTCAGAAATACTATAAAATTGAGCTCGAAGAAAAACTAAAAAACACTGCAAAGCTTATTCAGTTTCAGATATCAGAAAACAAAAGCTCAGGGATTGCAGTTGATTACAATCTGCTTGCCCGAAAGTACGCAGATCTGTTATATCCTCATGACCGATCAAAATCGGAAGAAGCTCAGTCCAATTATCTGAGAGTTACATTTATAGATAAAGACGGTAAAGTTATCGGTGAATCAGAAAAAGACTACCTTTCTATGGATAACCATAGTACCCGTAAAGAAGTTCAGGAAGCCTTGCAAGGAAAGATTGGCAAGGATATACGTTTTAGCAAGGATATGAAAATTGATTTATTATATATTGCTGTCCCAATGCCGTCTGAAGGTATAATTACAAGAGTGTCAGTTCCATTGACACAGCTCAAGAATATTGATGAGGTAATACTGATTTACACAGGTATCGGAATTATTGCCAGCCTTCTTTTAACAACTATTCTTGCTCTGCGGTTTTCGAACATGATCATCAAGCCTGTAAACGAGCTTATAGAAGTAACAAGAGGAATTTCTGACGGCAATTTTAGCAGGAGATCAAACATCAATTTCCATGATGAAATCGGTGAATTATCCAGCACTTTTAATACTATGGCTGAAAAGCTTGAGTCAACCTTAGCTGAAATGACCGATAAAAACATGAAGGTCGAGTCCATAATTAACAGCATGTTAAATGGTGTTGTGGCAGTTGACAGTCAATTTAAAATAATGCTTATAAATACATTGTCATGCGAAATGTTCGGAATAAAAAACGGTCCTGGAGTAATTGGCATTAGCATGATCGAGCTCATCCGAAACAATCAGATTAACAGCTTATTGAAAGATACTATAGAAAACAATGTATCTCACACGGCAGAAATAACTTTCGGATCCCAAGGCGATAAAATATATAGAGTCTATACAACGCCAATAAATTCAAATTTGTCCAAGCAACTTAACGCGGGAGGTATAGCCACAATTCATGATGTAACAAATCTTAAGAAATTAGAACAAATAAGAACTGAGTTTGTATCCAATGTTACACATGAGCTAAAAACCCCCCTTACCTCTATCAGAGGCTTCATTGAAACTCTAAAAAGCGGGGCTATTGATGATAAAAGTGTAGCCGTCAAATTCCTTGATATTATCGATATTGAGTCTGAAAGGCTTTCAGTTCTCATTAATGACATTTTGCAATTGTCAGAAATTGAAAATAAGTTAAAGGATTCCGACATTGCATCCCACAACATAAAGAATATCCTGAATGAAATATACGATATACTAGAAGGCGTTGCAGCTAAAAAGGGAGTAAAGCTTCATTTTGAAACAGAAGATAGCTTATCAATTAACGCGAACAGAAACAGAATAAAACAAATGTTGATAAACCTTATAGATAATGCCATCAAATATAATTACGAAAATGGCTCAGTAAACATCAAAGTATATAAAGAAGAAGGAAAAATAGTATTCAATATCAAAGACAGCGGAATTGGAATAGCCGAGGAACATATGCCAAGAATTTTTGAGCGATTCTACAGAATTGACAAGGGAAGGTCGAGAAATATGGGAGGAACAGGCCTTGGCCTATCAATCGTAAAACATATAGTCAATCTTTATAACGGAAATATAAGAGTCAGCAGCAGACCTGGATACGGTACTGAATTTGTTATACAGTTGCCGGCCTAATACCTATATCTCCTATAGATAAATACTATTTTTAACAATTATCCAATACTGGCTTAACATATTTACTAGATAATCAATAATATATATGTTTCGTGATAAACATTTTACATTACCTTTTAAAATCACGAAACATATGCCTTGATTAAATAAATCGTGAAAAATTCTATATTATTTTTGCAAATGAAGATGCTTTAACTTCATTTGCTTATATAAAATCTTTTTCACGATTTATATATATGATGTTATTGGATAAAACGGAGATATAAAAATGTATTCTATTCTTTTAATCGGAAGTGATGATTATGGAACTTATTTAAAAAAAGAATTGAGAAGAAGCAGGTACAGACTATTTTTTTCATCAATGTCCAAACCTGGCCTTGATAAAGCAAGATTTAAACGGCCTGATATTTTGATCATAAACACTGTTTCTCAAGGTAGTTTCATAATCTTTGATTTAATTAAAGAGATAAAGTCGGATTTACGTCTCAAAGACGCAATAATAATGATTTTATCAGAGAATGAAGATGATGTTGATAAAACCTTAGCTCTAGAACTTGGCGCAGACGCGTATATGGTTAAACCAGTCAATATTGACGAAATGTTATTTAAGCTAAAGTGCTTTCTGAGAAACAAAAAGGAGTTGTCATAATCTAACAGCTCCGTTCTATATATTTTGCAATAAACATTTTCGTAACTTATATATATTTTGCAATAAAGATGCTCCAATCAAATTTAAAACTTACCTCTAATATAATTCTGAGTTAATAATTCTTTTGGATTTATAAATATATCCTCGCTATTTCCCTGCTCAATAATCCTGCCCTCATAAAAAAAGGCGGCATAATCGGCGATTCTTCTTGCTTGTTCCAAATTATGAGTAACGATAACTATTGTATATTTATTCTTTAAATCCAGCAGCAAATCTTCAATTTTCAATGTCGAAATAGGATCAAGCGCCGAGCAAGGCTCATCAAAAAGTATTATCTCCGGCTCGATTGTTATGGTCCTTGCGATACATATTCTCTGCTGCTGTCCCCCGGATAATCTTAACGCGGATTTATTTAGTCTGTCTTTTACCTCATCATAAATATGCGCGTCTTTTAGTTTTTTTTCTATAATATCCTTAATTTCCTTAGATCTTAACCCATTAAGATTTTCTTTTATCGGAAGCCTCATATTCTGATTTATTGACATAGGAAAAAGGTTGGGTTGTTGAAAAACCATCCCCACTTTTTTTCTTAAATCAATCAGATTCTTTTGCATTTTTATAGAATTAATATCTTCACCATCTATGACTATATTACCTTCAATTTTAAAATCTTTTATTATATCATTCATTCTGTTAAAACATCTTAACAAAGTTGTCTTTCCGCATCCTGACGGACCAATAAACGCTGTAATGCTGTTTTCTTTTATTTCAATATTTATATCTTTTAAAGCCTGGTTATCAGCATACCAGGCATTTAAGCCTGACACCTTTATTTTTGTCCGCATACCGCTTTCCAAATCAGAATTGTTTAATTGCAAAGCATTATTGGTATTCATAATATCATTACCCCCAGTAACTTAAATCGTATAGCGTTTCATCAAAATCTTCAGTATCTTCACTATCTTCGTTTTCTTGGCATTCGTATACAGCTTTCAACGCGTCAAAAAGATGATTTCCCCAGTTTGCCCAATTATCCCCTTCATTAAACTTCTGATAAATAACGTTGTAGCCTTTCGATTTTAGAAGATTAGACATTTTATAATTCATTAGCTCAGTCTCATTCTTAATTCCTGTTTGAATGCATATATCAATTTTCTTTTGCGCAACTTTACTTATAACATCAAATATCATCCAATTCTTTGCCCACAAAGTTCCCGACTGAGAGATCACCTTATTTATAAGATTATCCGTTGTCATTGCAATATACATCGCTGTAAGTCCTCCCCATGAAGCGCCTATAACTGTCCTTTGAATATAGTCCCTGCATAATGTATAAGTATTTTCAATATGAGGTATCAATTCATTTTTAATATAGTTTATATAGTTTTCATTAAGCTTGTATTCATTTGTTCTCTCACCCGGATCGATCAACACAACAACGGATTTTGGCATATAACCCTTATAAATCAAGTAGTCGATTGTTGAACTCATTCCTCCCATGTCCAAATATTCATTTCCATCTATTACATATATGAAGTTGTTAATTTTTTCTTCTTTAAACCCATCAGGCAGATAGATCTTATAATTCATGCTCCTGCCAAGGCTGATACTTTCAAATTTGAGCTTACTAATCAAGCAGCCTTTCGGAGCATTTGTAGCTCTTATCAAATCAAAATTATTATTATATTCAGGCATTATTAATGTTGAGTTGTAACTGTAATGACAATTATTGATTGATTTATTTAAAGGATCGGAAATCCAGTCATGGTCAACAATAAATTTATAATCAATTCTTGCGTCCCTTGGAACTTTCTTATTTAAATACCATAAATCACCACTTTTAAGTTTTATCATATTGTCAACCGGCTCCCAGTCGTTGAAGTCGCCAACGACACTCACCTGATCAGCTTTACCTCTATACACAAAACAAACCTTATCATCTTCTATTATGGGATAATTTTCTTCATTTAATTTACATAAATTGTTATTTATAACCATTTTAAACATCCTCCAATTAATTGTGGGCTATATAAAAAGCAATTAATCTTTTACATTTGCCTATCGCAAAATAACGTTAAAGCGTTCGTTATTTTGCTCCGTCAAATGTAAGATTAAT
>JAUZPS010000329.1 GCA_030705945.1 Bacillota bacterium | reverse complement strand
TATTTTTTGCTGTACTTAAGAGCCAGATCAATTGATTGCTTTGCGGTATCAAAATCCATATCGGCATATTTGTCTTTGGAAACATAGCAGTAAGTACAAGCCAGATTACATTTGTTTGTCAGATGAAGAGTTAGGTTCATTTTATTCCACCCCTCAATTCAATATAGATAAAAAGCAATTAATCTTTTACATTTGCCTATCCCAAAATAACGTTAAAGCGTTCGTTATTTTGCTCCGTCAAATGTAAGATTAATAGTGCTTTTTATATAGAAACTGTAAACTATTTTTGGAAGGTAAATACACTTTCTAAAAAGTAGTTGTAAGAAGCGGTTTTCTATAAGGCTCCTTTAAACTTAAGCCATTCAATGAAATCCTTTACCTGTTGACGGAGCAAGAGCTTTCGTTCGTCAATATCGGCATTAGCGTTTCCTGGATCGTAAAAAAGCCCAACATAGTTTTCGCCTGTGTGGTTTTCTATAATAGACCTGAATTTTTGTGTTAAATCAAGGAAATCCATCGTCTCATCTCCGTTTTCATTTGCAACTGGAGCCAAACCGAGATTTTGAGAGTCTTCGACAGAAACATATTCAAAACCTATTTTTTTAACGGGGTCATAACCGTCAAAATCTGATATTTTAGCGTCTTTCAAAAGTTTTGAACGGACTTCTTCATTCCATAAACTTTGATCGATATTAATATCTTTGTTATTAAATATTTTTAAAGTAAAAGGTTTTTCAAAATCAATCTTAAAGTTGATACCTGATTGGGACAATTCCTCATGGATGATACCCAATACATCTGGCTCTGATAGATATGGTGATGTAATTGCCGGAACAGGTCCTCCCGGATAATTGCCAACCAGCATCGGTTTTGGACTCTCTCTGAAGGTAAGTTCTGATATTGAAGCTCTTGTCTGACGCTTGCTTTGATATGATAATGTTTTTACAGTAACTGAAGGTGTAACGCTTTTATTAAAAGTTGATTTTCCATTGCCATGAATAAAAATAGGCGCAACTTTTCCATTGTGGGAAACATCTCCGGAGGATTCGATTTTGCCGCAAGCTGAAAGTGATGACAGTAAAATGCCTGAAATTAATATACCTGAAATAAAATGTGATTTCCATCTATTGGGGATGTTTTTAAGTAATTTTGGATGATTTTTCACCTCGTCAAAATCAGGGTATTGGGGTTTTGAGTAATTAATCAATGGTTTAACGTCCATAATGCAGTCCTCCGTATAATTTAAAATTTTATAGACATATCTTATATAAGGCAGTACCAGAAAAAAACTTAGCAACTGGTCGTTTCAAAAACTTGATATAATGAGCTTTCATCATACAAAACTTGAACAAGGAATTTTTTGAAACGCCTTAAATAAGATTTTAAATTAAACATCTTAAGAAAAAGTGATGAATTGTAAAGAAAGTGTAAAGAAAAAGATTTTATTAGAAAATTGTAGGAATGGTTATTATGAATTCCGAGCCGGACGAAAGGGAGCTATTTACGCTTATGTTCCAGTTTAAAAGTTTTATGATTTTCTTAACAACATAGAGTCCGATACCGCTTCCGTTTCCACTTTTACGGGCTGAGTCGGACATATAAAAGTTGTCGAAGATATTAGGCAAATCACTTTCTGAAATACCGATACCATTATCTTTAATTATTATTTCAAGATGATCGGTATGAATTATTGAATATAGATTTATGAGTCCATTTTCATTGCCGTATTTGATTGAGTTATCAATAAGATTAATAATGATTTCACGAAATAGTTGCTGGTCAGTATTAATATTTAAATCTTTGGAGATATTGTTTTCAAGAGAAATATTCTTATCTGACGCAAGAGGAGACAAGATACGAATTATGGAGGACACTTCAGAATATATATTGAGCTTAGAAATTGAAGGGGTTATTTCTTCAAGCCTTGTCACTGTGACAAGTGATTTAACAAGCTTTGTTAATCTGTCGATTTCAGAATCAACATAGAATAAATGTTCATTTAACATTTTGCCGTCAATAAGCGTCTCTCCCATAAAAGGCTCAATGAGGGCTTTAATGGAGGTTAACGGAGTTTTGAATTCATGGGATACACTGCTTAAGAACCTTTTTCTGCCCAACTCAATACGCTGCAATTCAGAACTCATTTTATTGAAGGTTTTAGAAAGAGAGCCAAGTTCATCGTAGGATTGTACATCAACGGTCACTCCTGGCTTGCCGTTAAGTATCTCAAGAGACGCTAGCGTCATTTTTTTTAGCGGCGAAGATATTTTTTTACCAATAATATAGGTTAAAATAAGAATAATTATAATTACTAAAAGAGATATAATTATAACCTGAACAGCAAATCTGAAGTTTTCATTCCACAGGTCCGTCACATTATAGGATATAAGCACAGCTCCTGCAAAAATACTCTTTTTGAACATTGGGTAAGACAGCATAGCTATTCTATCGCCATTTAGAATATAATATCCAATTGATGTTTTATAAGTGGAATATGTTTTTCTTAATTCCGGGTTATCGATTAATTGACCGTCAAACTGTTTTAAACTATCCGCAACAACTCTTTTTTCCAGATTGAGAGCAAGAACCCTGCCGCTTAAACTATTCTCAGCGTTTCCGGAAGAGTTTATAAAATAAGGAAAACTTAAGTTTCTCACTGTCATTTCAGAAACTATTTTAGCCATTTGAGAATACACTTTTTCCGTCTTATCGAATTGCTGATTGCAATATAATGTAATGAGAATAAAGTCAATAAAAGCGATAGCAATTAAGAATAATAGTCCATATGTAATTGTCAGTCGCCATTTTATGCTTTTAAACAATTTTTTTATGACTCCTTAATAAAATAATAACCAACACCCCATTTAGTCCGGATAAAATAAGGATTCGAGGGATCAGTTTCAATTTTTTCCCTAAGGTTTCTTACATGGACATCAACGGTCCGTGTATCAAATTCAGGTGTGTCCCATACTATTTCATATAGCCTGTCCCTGGGTATTACAACACCTTTGTTTCTGACAAGAACGCATAGTATATCAAATTCTTTTGAAGTAAGAGTTATTTCTTTGTTGTTTTTATAAACGTTTCTCAGATTATAATCTATAATCAGATCACGGAGAGAAAACTGATTATGGTAACTATCAGGAGCAAGGGATTTTCTGCGTACTACGGCTTTGATTCTTGCAATAAGGACTCTGGAGTTAAAAGGCTTTGTAACGTAATCATCGGCGCCTAACTCAAGTCCTAGCACCATATCCGCATAATCATCTTTTGCTGTAAGCATTATAACAGGAACGTTACAAATATCCCTGATTTTTTTAAGCAAAGTGATTCCATCCATCTCAGGAAGCATGACATCGAGTAAAACCATATCCAGCTTCTGATTTTTTATCATTTCTAGGGCGCTGATGCCATCATAGGCTGTATAAACAGTATAACCTTCTTTTCTCAAGCTTGTCGTTAAACCAAGAACAAATGGCTTTTCATCATCAACAATCAACAGATCCATATAATACCTCTTTAGCTGAAATGATTTTATTATAAAAATATTAACATATCGGGATTATATTTTCCATACTATCAAATCAGAGTTATATATATAAAAAGCACTATTAATCTTACATTTGACGGAGCAAAATAACGAACGCTTTAACGTTATTTTGTGATAGGCAAATGTAAAAGATTAATTGCTTTTTATATAGGTCAACAAAACTATATTTTGACAAGTAAAAGTTATAATGGTAAAATCTCAGTTAGGCAGTAAAAAAACTTGTCAACTAAATATTTTTAAATTTCGGACTTTTGTCTGAAAACAGGGAAATGGGTGAAAAACCCATGCGGTCCCGCCGCTGTATAGGGGAGCTTTTTGCTTTTAAAAACTATAAATATTATGTTCGGTACCAATAAGGTAGTATCAAAAAAACTTAGCAACTGGTCGTTTCAAAAATTTGATATAAAGGGTTCTCGTCATATAAACTTGAACAAGGAATTTTTTGAAACGCCCTAAAACATGATATTTATATAGATTTTATTTAATTGCCACTGGAAAACCGGGAAGGCGCAATAAAGCTGTGAACCTGAGCCAGAATACCTGTACAATGTTTTAGCCTACGGAAGATAGGGTAATGTTTAAATGTTATATGAAATCAATTAAACTTTTACATTTATCTATTGCAAAATACCGTTAAAACCGTTCGTTATTTTGCTCTGCTAAATGTAAGATTAGTAATGATTTTAATATAGTTAATTTATACCTCTTTGTCTTTGGGATAAGGGGTATTTTTAGTTTATGGAAATTTAAAACATTATTTATGTTCAAGCGCTAGGCTGATTTGTAAATTGAGAGATCAAAAATAATACTGAAAGGGTAGTGAATTATGAGTTTATTTGAAGAAGTTTGCAAAGGTATCAGGCCACCTGATTATGAAAGCATGGAAAAAGCGTCCAAAAGGCTTGATTCATTGATTAAACCAATTGGAAGTCTAGGGGAGCTTGAGCAGATAGCTATAAAGTTAGCTGGTATTACAGGCGCCATCCATAATGAAATTAACAGGAAATGCATGATTGTTATGTCGGCGGATAATGGCATCTGTGAAGAGGGAGTGAGCGCGTGTCCTCAATCTATCACTGCATTACAGACTGTCAATATCTTAAAGGGATTGGCGGGCATAAGCGCGCTATCAAAACACGCAAAATCAGATGTAAAGGTTGTAGACATAGGCATAAACGCAAATATAAATTATTCAGGCCTTATAAAACGCAAAGTAAGAATGGGAACCGCCAATATGTCAAAAGGTCCCGCAATGTCACGAGATGAGGCTGTCAAGGCAATTGAAACAGGCATTGAGATTGTAAAAGAGCTGGTCAAGGAGGGGTATAATCTTTTAGGCACCGGTGAAATGGGAATTGGAAATACAAGCACAAGCAGCGCAATTTTAATAGCTTTTACAGGAATAGAAGCTGATAAAGTAATAGGTAAGGGCGCCGGAATGACAGACGAGGGATATGAAGCAAAAAAATCTATTATTATGAAAGCGTTAGAGCTCAATAAACCGGATAAAAATGACGCCATAGATGTATTATCCAAAGTTGGAGGGCTAGATATAGCTGGAATGGCGGGATGTTTCTTAAGCGCGGCGTATTATAGGACACCTATAGTAATTGATGGCTTTATATCCGCAGCGGCGGCTTTGTTGGCATATAAAATAAACCCTCTTGTTAAGGAGTATATGATACCATCGCATATTTCGGCAGAACCCGGTTACACTTACATTATGGAACATATTGGCTTAAAACCGTTTTTGGATCTGAATATGAGGCTTGGAGAAGGGACAGGCTGTCCTATCGCATTTAATATTATTGAAGCTTCAACTCATATAATAAATGATATGGCAACTTTTGATGAATTGGATATTAACAATGACTTTTTGGTTGATATACGCTAGAAAAAATTAAATTACCGAAATATTTTAATATAAGGTAGTATCAAAAAACTTAGCAACTGGTCGTTTCAAAAACTTGATATAATGGGCTTTCGTCATATAAACTTGAACAAGGAATTTTTTGAAACGCCCTAAAACTTTCATTTGGTTGGTTATCTAAGGGAGGAAATTAAGTGGCTCATTTTCCATTGTTTATTGATATAAGTCATAAGAAATGTTTAGTGGTCGGCGGCGGTGATGTAGCTTTACGGAAGATTGAGACACTGCTTGTCTTTGATGCGGATAT
>JAUZPS010000328.1 GCA_030705945.1 Bacillota bacterium | reverse complement strand
TGAAGAACCGCCGTATACCGAACGGTACGTACGTGCGGTGTGGGAGGTCGGCTAATCAATTAATGGTTAGCCTCCTACCTGATATTATAAAAATATTTTGGGTTAATAAAGCAATTGATAAAAAATGTTTTAAAATAATACAAATATTCTTTAAACTCTTTATTACCAATGATTCTAGGTATTTAAAATTATTCGTGTACAATGTATTAGATTATCCCATTTGATGGCTGTTTCAGGAATGAATGTCGCCTTCATTGTCCTTCCCCTTATGTTTGTCTTTAAAAGGCTGAAGCTTAGTCAAAAGGTATCAAATATTGCTATAATTGGAGCTTTCATATATTTATTTTTATAACAGGTTTTTCACCGTCAGTCCCGAGAGCTGTAATAATGGCAATAATAATGCTTTCAGACCAACTTATAAGAAAAGAAACGGATATATACACAACCATATCCTTTGCGGCGATTCTGCTGCTGTTGTACAACCCGTACACTCTGTTTGATATAGGTTTTAAGCTTTCTTTCTGCACTACCTTATCCCATGTTTTATTTTATAAAATATTAAGAACAAGTCGTTTGAAACAAGCTTCTTTATCCCTTAATAAGTCAACCTGTAGCAGTGTCATTTTATGTCAACGCAGCATATCTTAAAGTAATGAAGCCTCTTTAAGGGCTAAGTAATTTTATGTCTACATCAAGATAAAATACTCATATTAATAGTCAAAACTAATGCGGGGGTTATAGTTGTGATTGGAATCTTATGCAATCAAAATAATGAAAGCTCTTTTACTAAAACATTAAATGATCTTATAAGAACTTCCACGAAAAAGTTTGATACTTCTATAATGCTTTTTTCCATGCCCAATATTAATCTGATTACTAAGACTGTATATGGCAGTGTTATAAATGGAAAAAAGGTTAGAGCGGAAAAAAGAGAAATACCAACATTAATATTTAATTTTTCAATACAACGCTCAAGAAAAGATATAAAAAAAATGAGGAGCTTGATTGAAATTGAAGAAATAACAGTAATTAATGCGGTAAACAGATACAACCAGTTGACCATAATTGAAATGTTATCCTCAAATAATAAAACAAACAATTATTTGCTGCCTTATTTTAATTATAAGAAGAATGATATATACTGCAATTTTCCACAAACAAACAATTTTTTACTAAAGCCAGATAAGGGCTCAGATCTGTCCAAGACGGTATATTTAAGGCTTGATGAATATATCTTTGATATATACAGTAGATTCGGAAAACAAAGATGTCATAATTGTGATGTTGAGAGTAACATTCAACCAATCATAAAAAATGAGAATTTAATTTTATTAAACACCCCAGAACTAAAAACGCGCAACACCCAGCTTGTGGTAATACGGGTGTATTTACAGAAATTATTCAATAATGATTGGGAGATTATTCTTAAAGATGATCCAGCTAGCTATGATTTGGGAAATGAGGCTTGCATTAAGAAAATTAAAGCTGCTGCTCCCCAAATTATAAAATGTGTACAGTCGTTCATTCCAGACATTGGATTTTGTCATATTGATTTTATATCAGATATAGACGGAGTACCGTATTTTATGAATTTTGGAGGCTGGGATAATAAGATTTTTAGTTCCAAAGTCAGTTTGGATGTAAAATTAAAGATTTTTGAAAATCTGATGGAATTCGCTGAAGGGTTTAAAAATCTACAAAAGGCTGGTGGCGAAGATGTGGG
The DNA here is from genome assembly GCA_030705945.1 of Bacillota bacterium. Taxonomy (GTDB): domain Bacteria; phylum Bacillota; class Clostridia; order Acetivibrionales; family DSM-2933; genus Pseudobacteroides. Next base: position 4,021 of record JAUZPS010000328.1, on the reverse strand, counting down.
TTAAATTCAAGATAGAATCTAATGATCAGGATATAATTTTTTTGCCGTTATCAATGAAAGGCAGATTTATTGGACCAGTTTCTGTTAGCTTTGGAGGTAAAACAATTGACGCTGCTGTCATGTATTCTGAATTTTTTGATCTAAGCGAGGGCAACTCTTATGAAAACCCAAGTATTATCGGAATATCCGATAAATTAAAAGAGAAACTGTATATCCCTGAAATATTGACTTACCGGATTGTTATTGATGGAAGCGCAATTTCAATTGGTCCGGTGATTGGACTTTTGTTAGGAATTCACACGCACAGGTATAACCCAAAGCATATGAAAAAATACTCGGACAGGTTTGGAATTTATGAAAAGGTTGGTGGATTGATCTACGCGTTTTCTCCAAAGTCTGTAAATTGGAAGAAGAAAATAGCATATGGTCTTTTTTATAATACCACGACTGCCGAATGGGAATATGGGTGTTTTCCTCTTCCTGAAGTAATATACAGAAGGGATTTTCATTCAAGCCCAAAACTTGTAAAAAAGTTGATTAAATTTACAAGTAACAAGTTTTTTAATTCTCATAGATTCACAAAATTTGAGCTATATAACTATATAAGCAAAAACAGCGAACTAATCGGATATTTGCCGCCAACCCAGCTAACACAGAATTTTGAGCAGGTAAAGAAGTTTATAGACGCAAATACAAGGATTATTTTAAAGCCAGTTGATTTATCCCGCGGACGGGGAATTTGTATAATAGAAAAGATTGATACGGTATATAAAATTACCGACTATAGGTTTAAAGAACCTACTGTTTCTACTTTTAAAGATGCCCAAAGCCTTGAAAACTTCTTTAATATAAATCAAAGTCTTTTTAACAAGTATCTGATACAGAAGTATTTATCCTTAGCTAGAATAGGGAAATCACTATTTGATATAAGGGTTGTCATGCAAAAAAATAAAGAAAAACTTTGGAGATGCTCGGGTATAGAGTGCAGGGTGTCAAGTGACGATAGTCACTTGACAAATATTTCAAGAGGTGGATATGCTCTGAGACTTGATGATGCTTTAAACAAAGCGTTTGGCTCAGATTACGAGACTATTCCGGACAAAATAAATTCATTTTGCGCGAAATTTTGTGAGTATATGGATTTGATGGGAGAACATTTTTCAGAGTTTGGAATTGATATTGCAGTGGATACAAATAAGAATTTATGGCTTATAGAAGCTAATGTATTTCCAAGCTTCAAGGGGTTCAAAAAGATTGATAGACAAACATACCTAGCAATCAGATATGAGCCGTTTCTATATGCCTTATCTCTTACTAAGTTTGGTTCACTTAATTGAACGGAGGATTAATTGTATGGCGTCCCCTTTATTTAATATAAACCGATCACAGGATAAAAATTCTGATTTCATAATTCATCCAAGAGATGCTGAACTGCTTAAAATTAGAAATAAGAAGAGGGCTTTTGTTTCTTTTGGCAGCGAAAGAAGGTTTGTAAACGTTAAAATATCTATGGATTTTGGTGAAAACAATATAACATTATCGGATAATATTATTGAAGATCTTCATTTGCCTGATTTCGTAGAGTACGAAATCAGCGTCTTTAAAAATGAAATAAGAATAGGGCCATATATTGGACTTCTTGTCAGTAATACAAACGAAAAATTCGCTAAAGGAAAATTCAGTAGATTGATGGTATACACTAAAGCTTATTCCAAATGTAATGGGGCTGTTGTGGCTTTTTCATTGGATAAAGTAGATAAGGTTAAGAGAATGATTGTAGGATATTGCTATAACCCGGTAAGCGGGTCATGGGAAGAAGGAGTATTTCCATATCCATGGGCAATTTTTCGCACTATAGGAATGAATGAAGAATGGAAAAATCACTTTCTTACAGTTATTGGCGATAATGTATTTAATAGTGTTTATTTTAATAAATGGGAAATGTATCAATGGATGTCTGAAAGTAAGTTTGTAAACAAGCTCCTCCCAGATACAATTCTTTATAAATCCGGTGATGATATAGATAGTATGCTTTGCAAACATGAAAAAATATATGTAAAACCAATTTCCGGTCTTAAAGGAAATGGTGTTGTTAAAATCGAGAAGGATCAGGATATTATAACCTTTAAATATAGAGAGAATGGTAAAAATCAGATAATTCGAGTTTGTGACAGAGATGACGGCGTCAATTTTATAAATAGAATGTTTGTTCCTAAGAAATATATTATTCAAGAGGCTATAAAGCTAATAAAGTATGATGGTGGATTAATTGATTTCAGATGTGTTATGGAAAAAGATAATGACTTAACTTGGAAATGTTTTGCAGTGTTTGGCAGATGCGGTGTAAAAGATTCTGTTGTCAGCAATGTCTCTAATGGTGGAAGCGTATTTCTACAGGATGACCTTCTTAAAAAGGCATTTTCGTCATCGCAATACGAGTTAGCAGAAATAAAGGAAAAATTTGCAAAAACTACACTGAGAATATGTCAGGAATTGGATAAGGCAGGGATTCATTGCGCTGTTGTAGGTCTGGATATAGGCGTTGACGAAAATGGCAAACTCTGGCTTATAGAAATTAACAACAGGGATCCAAGTCCAATGTTTGCGATAGAAGTTAAAGATAAAGAACTATTTTATACACTGAAAACAAATCCTGTTTTATACGCAAAAGCGCTGGAAGGATTTAATGCAAGGGGGAAGCAATGTGATTTTTAACATAATAAAGGATAAAAAAAGCAGTAATAAAATAACTGTTGCAGATACTGTAATTAAAAAAAATAAATTGACGGAGATAAGAAGAATTACTTTGAAATTCGGATGTATTAAAACAGATGTTGAAATATGCGAGATGGATATAGATGAGAACACTATATGGGTCTCAAGAGATATAATAGAACTTTTATCCATACCAACAGATTTAGAGTATCAGATAAATTTTACAAGAGATGAAGTATGTATTGGGCCTACGGTAGGCTTACTTTTATATCAGGACATTGAATATTATACTCCAAACAGGTTGGAAAAGTTCTTTGATTATACATTAGGTTACAATGAAATAAAGGGTTTACTGTGCCTTATCGGTGAATCAGGATTGGATTTTGATAAAAAAACAGCAGAGGGTTACTACTATAAAGCTAGCGCAAAAGGCAAAGAGCGACAATGGGTAAAAGGAAAATTTCCTATTCCCGATGCAGTTTTCAGAAGAGCAGGTCTTTTACCGGATAATATGACAAAACTTTCTGAACTAACAGAAAATCGGGTTTTTAATTCTTATTTTTTTGATAAATTAGAGTTCTGGAATATATGCCGAAGTAATGAAAGAACAAAAGATTATATCCCACAAACCTCTAAACTCAAATCTTTTCGGGATGTAGAAAGGATGTTGAGGAGATTTGACACAATATTTTTAAAACCGGTAAATGGAACCTTAGGAAACGGCCTTCTCAAGATTCAAAAGCGCGGCGATGTCTACACCGCTCAAACAAAGTATGAAGAAAAACCTATGGAATTTAATGATTTGACAGCTGCTAAGGAATATATCATGGATTTTGTTGAGGGATACTCATTCATTGTACAGCAGGACGTTAACCTCATTAAGTATGAGGACGGATATGTAGACTTCCGGGTGATTTTGCAAAAGGACTATACAAAAAATTGGGTTTGCGCCGGAATTGTATCATGCATTGGAGCAAAAAACGGAATTCATTCAAATTATATAGATGAGGGGCTGTATTTATCATTCGAGGAAATAATGAAAAGGACTTTTTCTTTAAGTAATCCGAAAATATTTGAGAAGAGAATGGAGATTGTAAACGTATGTAAAAACATTGGCGCCGCGCTGGATGAAACAGGGGAAAACTATGGAGATCTAGGTATCGATGTGGGCTTTGACAAACAAATGAAGCCCTGGGTTTTTGAAGCTAATAAAGCCCAGTTTTTCTATGTGCCTCTGATGATTGGCGACTTTAATGCTTATTACTCTGCTAGAACCAATCCGATCAGATATGCGGCGGCTCTTGGT
>JAUZPS010000327.1 GCA_030705945.1 Bacillota bacterium | reverse complement strand
CTTGTGTGTTGTTCGTGATACCAATAATAAAAGGGGTAAAATACTTGCAGGACCTTAATAGAAACTATTGTATCAAAGAAATTAAAAACTTAAAAGATTTGGTCCAAGAATGCGGCATAAATGAGGAGATTTGTCCTTGATGGGAGAGGAGTGGGAAAAATATGAAAAAAATCCACCAAATAGCCGAAAAAAGTCTGCTGTTTAAATCTGGTATTCATAGTAGAATCAAGAAGAATAAATTATAAAGGGAGTGGTTAGATGAAAAGATTTTGGAAAACCAACTTAATTATTCTTGTTGTTATTATGCTTTTAACACAGATGACATCTCAGGCATGCAATGTTGAGAAGGACAAAACTGAAAAGTGGAAGAATACGGCTACTTCAATTGAGAATAGGTTAAATTCTCTTATGGAAAGCATGACACTGGACGAAAAGGCCGGACAAATGCTTCAGTCAGAAATGAATGCAACACCTGATGATGTAAAAAAATACTCCCTGGGTTCTGTTTTTAGCGGTGCAGACTCATACCCTGGTGATAACAAAAAGGAAGATTGGATTGATATGTGCAAAAAATATCAGGATGCGGCCATGTCAACTCGTCTTGGAATTCCTATAATGTTCGGTATAGATGCGATACATGGGCATAATGCTGTGAACGGAACTGTTATCTTTCCGCACAATATAGGGCTTGGCGCTGCGGGCGATACTGAATTGATGTCCGAGATTGCAGGTGTAACAGCCAGTGAAATGATTGCAACAGGTGTAAATTGGGATTTTGGACCTTGCATTGCGGTTGCAAGGGATGAAAGGTGGGGAAGAACCTTAGAAAGTTATAGTGAAGACCCGAAACTGGTAAGCAAGCTTCTGGTACCCTTTATTAAAACAATGCAGGATAAGTATGGTATTACAGCTACGGCAAAACACTATGCTGCTGATGGAGGGACGGGTTGGAACACTGAATATAATCACATAGATAGACTCGATGCAAATATTTCTGAAGAAGAGCTGAGAAAGATACATATTGCCGGCTACGAAAAGGCTGTAAAAGCCGGCGTTAAGACTGTAATGGTTTCTTTCAGCAGTTGGAATGGAGTTTGTAATCATGAAAACAAATACCTTATTCAGGATGTATTAAAAGGTGAACTTGGCTTTAAAGGTTTTGTTGTTTCAGATTACGAAGGGATTCATATGATAATGAAAGATAATTTATACGATCAGGTAGTTGCAGCTGTTAATGCGGGAATAGATATGCTTATGGAACCAATGCATTGGAAAGAAACCATTGATGCCATAAAGGAGGCTGTAAATAAAGGTGATATAAAAGAAGAGAGGATAAATGATGCAGTAAGAAGGATTCTTAGGGTTAAACTGGAGATGGGACTTTTCGAAAAGCCTTTAGGGAACCAGAACCTGGCTGCTAAGGAATTAGGTTCTTCTAAGAACCGCGAAATTGCAAAAAAAGCTGTGAGAGAGTCTTTAGTATTATTAAAGAATAAGAATAATATTCTTCCGTTAAAAAAAGGCGCGAAAATTTTTGTTACTGGTCCTGCAGCGGATAACGTAGGGATACAATGCGGCGGATGGACTGTCTCGTGGCAGGGTGGTATGGACAATAACGGTATCAAATGGACTCAGGGTTCAACAATTCTGGAAGGCTTCAAAAAAATTGCAGAGAAAAATGGGGGTACAATTATTACTGATGAAAAAGAAGCAAAGAATGCCGATGTAGCAGTAGTTGTAATTGGAGAAAAACCATATGCGGAATATGAGGGGGATGATGGAGATTTAGGCCTATATAACGGCCTGGCTCTGGATGGAAACCAAAAAGCGTTGGAGACTGCCAAAGCAACCGGGCTGCCTGTGGTAACAATACTGGTATCAGGAAGACCAAGGATTGTTACAGATGAGATAAAAGATTGGGATGCTTTTGTGGCAGCATGGCTTCCAGGGTCAGAGGGAGATGCTGTTGCTGAGGTTCTCTATGGAAAATATCCCTTTACAGGCAAACTTTCATTCACCTGGCCGGCAGATGTGAAGCAGCTGCCTATAAATGTTGGTGATAAGAGCGGTAAGATACCTTTATTCCCATACGGGTTTGGGCTGAAAACTTCTAATCGGCACTGATTTGGGCACTGTTGCAAATAATAGTGATAGTGGCATTCAATTGAAAGCAGCTTGGTAAAAACGTTGGCCGGATTTATACCAGAGCCTTAAGAGAAAAACATAAGGCTCTGGTAATGTTATTTTTTAAGACTCTTTGAGGATATGTTGGGCTTATCAGGACATTTTACTTTGTTACTTATCTCAATTCTCAACAACTTGCAGATATTGATATTAATCTTATCGGCGTATACATCACTGTTTTTGGTGAATATATACACAATAAGAACTATTGATACTGCAAGAAATGCTAAAACATATGTCAATAAAACCACCATCTTTCTATAAAACCTACACCTTTTAATTATCTATATTAATATTACTTTTAGCAGATCAAGATAACTAACGCTTTAAAGGTACTCTGCGATAGATAAATGAAAAATTGATTTTTATATATCTTAATTCATTAAGTCTTAAGAATCAGTGTTATAATAATATTGTAACCAATGGGTGACAAAAATACACCTTCAGCAACAAATATATCAAAGATAACTCAAACCAAGTAGACTCCGGATCTAATAAATATAAAACCGTAAGCCCTAAATTTTATCAAATTGTTTACAACAACTAACTTTTGACATAAAATAGAAAAACATAAAAATATATTAATAAATTATAAAGATACCGAACTTTAAAATTGTTTTATAAAGTAAGTGGAATGACCCGGCTTGGGGATATCCCATGAAACTTAAGGCATGATTGAAAGATTACTTCCGCTTTTGAGCGTGTGTTCACGAGTTAAGTGAACACGAAAGCGAAAATTTTAGCGGAAGTTATTTTTTCGACATGCCTAAATAAAACTTTACAGTTTGGTTTCTTTTCATATATTCCATCTATTATCCATTTAGGAGAAAAAAACACACCAATTAGCCGAAAATCTTCCACTGAAATCATAGCCCTCCAAAGGTACAATTATATATCACAGTCACTAAAGATAAGGCGCTTTAAACCTTAATAAAAACCAGTTGCGCCAAGCAAAATATAAAAATCACAATTGATTTTTATTAAGCTGGATAAATTTAATTTTAAAGTTCGTTATCTATATAAAAAGCACTATTAATCTTACATTTGACGGAGCAAAATAACGAACGCTTTAACGTTATTTTGCGATAGGCAAATGTAAAAGATTAATTGCTTTTTATCTATATAAATGGAGGTATTATTGATGATAAAAAAATTATCTTGTCTCTTAGCTTTATTAATTTTAATTTCATCACTGTCTGCTTGCAGCAACCAAAAACAAGAAACACAAACCACAAAAGCAGTTCCAAAAGTCATAACTACCCCGATTTCTTCAACTTCAGGAACTTCTACTGGAGATAGCAAAACAGATGCCAACAACAAGTCCCCTGATTTAAATGGTTCTCAGTTATTAACAAAGCAAATACCCGCTCCATCCCTTATGAATAATATCATAGGTGAACCTACCAATCAGGAAATAGATATCTATCTTCCAGCTTCCTATTTTACTGAAAACAAGTACTATCCGGTATTTTATTTCTTACCAGGCTTTGGGGATACTAGCAGTTACTATGGTACAGTTTTTAAGGATGAAATGGACAACCTTTTAAAGAATTCCAAGGTAAAGGATATGATAATTGTTTCAGTAAACGGGCAGAATAAACTTACGGGAAGCTTTTATGTCAATTCACCTGTAACAGGTAATTGGGAAGACTTTGTTGTAAAAGATGTCGTTAGTTATGTAGATTCTAATTACAGAACTATTAAAAAATCATCTGCGCGTGGAATATCAGGTCACTCTATGGGAGGGTTCGGTACCATTAATATAGCCATGCGCCATCCCGAAGTTTTCAGTTGCGCATATGCTTTAAGTCCTGGACTATTTGATAAAAGTGGTCTCTCTGAATCTGATATTATAATAAATGAGAGTTATCTTGATATGATCAAAGCTTCTGAAAGCAGCGGGGAATTCATTGGCGATTTCACCAATGCCTATGGAGCTGCATTTTCCCCAAATGCAAATGGGAAAATACCCTACATAAATTATCCATATAAACTTATAAAAAACAAATTAATCAAGGATACCACAGTGTTAAAGGCATGGGAAAACGGTTTTGGGGGGCTGGAAGGAAAAGTTATTAAATACAAATCCAATCTCAAAAAGCTTCATGCCCTGACAATTGAGTATGGTACAAATGATGAATATACTTGGATACCCAAAGGCTGTGAATATTTTTCATCCCTGTTGAAGTCTCAAAAAATTAAACATACTCTGGTGTCTTTTGATGGAGATCATCAAGGACATGTTGTGGAACGGATAAGAGAGCAGGTATTGCCCTTCTTCTCCAATAATTTGAGTTTTAATTGATGCAACTAAGTGAAAATAATAAATATCACCTAACAGACTGACAATAACATTATTTAGGAGCATTATTGGTGTGATTTCCCCAAATGTTGGCGATCGCCCTATAGCATATTTATAACCAATAAAACAGAATTTCATCCTAATTATACCAGACTCAAAAGCCTTCATAAAACTGTATTTGCGGCTTAGCGTACAAATTGTCGGATTTTATACTCTAAGCAATAAAAGTTATGAAAATCCTTAATTTTGTATACTCTAAGACCAGAGGATTTGACTATACACCAATATATTTAAGCTAGATAAAATTTCAAAATTTAAGTCAGCTGCAGGATTTGAAAATTATGCTGTTGCGGTATCGACTACTATGAGACATGACATTCAAGCAGATTTTATAAGATTGGGTGCAGAAGTTGCCAAATATGCATCAGAAGGGTTTAATATTATGATAGATAACAAATGGTTTGAGCAACCACCTCAAGCAATAAATCATTCAGTCTTAGCCAATTAAACTTTACATTTCAGTACAGAGCACGGATGCTCCCATTAGGCCTATTACTTAGGATAAAAAATACAGGGCTACTGAAAAATTTCAGTAGCCCTGATTATGTAACTTTTGCAAGTTTTATTTTATAAGTTTTGAAATTAATGAACACATTTCTGCTCTGGTTGCACGATCCAAAGGTTTAAGATTTCCATCAGCATATCCTTTTAGCAGCTTTAATTCGTATAACTTATTGACACTGCCCTTTGCCCATTGGGGAAACAATTCCATATCTTTAAAATCTGTATTATTATCACTTTCACCTAATTTGGGGTGGAGACAGCGAAGCTGCAACCACCCGCAAAGTAAATTTCAAATAGGAAACTTTTTAATAACTTCGTTATATTTTTCTTGGGCATCAGTAATTGATAGTTTTGAATAGATTTCTAAAGTCTTTCTGCTTTCATGCCCACTATAAGGTTGTATTAAAGCATCGTCAATGCCTTGTTTTTTAAGCCAAGTAAAAAGGAAATGCCTCATTTTATGAGGAGATACAGAGAATTTAATCCCTGCCATTTCTGTATACTTTGCAAGAATTTTTCTTACTCCTCTATTAAGAAGGGAGCATATCAGTTGCAACAGCCCTTCTATCCCTAACTTTATTACTTATTACTCAAAGTCATTGAGATAACCTTTAATCTTATTTAAATCCGTTCCCTTTTCAACTAGCACCTGATCTCCTTTTAAGAAATCAATTTTGTCATTAAAGGTCTTTTT
>JAUZPS010000326.1 GCA_030705945.1 Bacillota bacterium | reverse complement strand
TATACCATATCTTTGTATGGAACAACTTTTTCTTTATTTTCCCTTGCTCCCGTATAGTCAACCGGAACTTTCTCCTGAAGCAGCAACTCAGCCGCCTTAACAACAGGATCCCGGTGAAAACGGTCCTGCATAATGTTTTTGTTTAGAAAGTTATTGAGAGCTAAAAAGCTCATGCCTTCATGGTGAATCATATAACTTTTAACGATTGCCCTTTTAGAGCCGAAAGGAAGCCTTTCAAGGGTATAATCAACAGCTTCGTAAAATCCATAAGCCCCATCAAGACCTTCTGAGCGCAACCTTTTTATATTTTCAATGGCGCTTTGGGGGTCAACAAGCAAAGCGAGAAATGTTGAATATGGAGATACAACTGTGTCCTCTAGAAGACCGCGTTTAAGGCCAAGCCATGGAACGCCGACTGCCTTATACTGGTAATTTAAATCTATGTCAAGGGAATAGAAACCTGACTCTGAAACTCCCCATGGAACGCGTTTGCGCCTTCCATACTTTTTCTGGCTTCTGACAACAAATGAGTATGTTTCATCCAACATCGTGTTTTTAAAATTTTTCATTAATATCAAAGGCATAAGATACTCAAACATGGTTCCAGTCCATGATACAAGACCCCTGTAAAAATCAACTACAGTTATGCTGCGGCCAAGTCTTGTCCAATGCTTCAGCGGGACTTCGCCTCTGGCAACCGCTATATAACTTGTTTGCCTTGCTTCTGAAGCAAGTAAGTCATAATATGAATTCGTCAACCTGTTTTCTTCAAGGTTATACCCGATTGAAAAGAGCTGCTTTTTCCCGTCATATAGGGGGGCGAAGCCTGTGCCATCAATAATTCTGCTTATTTTTTCTATTATGGACCGCGTTTTATCATTAAAGTTTTCCACATTTCTAAGCGCTTTTTCTATTGAATCATGTAACCCCTGAAGCCATAAAAAGCTCTTGCTCGTCTTATCTTTGCAATCGTCGATGATGCATTCAATTTCATATAATACCTTATTATAGGTTTCAGATAATTCTAAAGGTCCCATTGTGATTTTAATCTTACCTGTAGCGTCCTCTGCAAGCCTTAAAATATCCCGTCCGCTAAGACCTGTCCCTTTTGGTTTGTTTCTTGTCTCTTCATAGCCCAGATTTGGAAAAGGTGAAGGTTTTCCACTAATATTTGCGTTTTTTCCGTCGGTGATTTCTTTATAAAAGATATTATCTTCAAGATCGGAATGCAAAATTGTTCCCTCAGGGCTGAAGGCCTCAGGGGTAAAAATTTCCGATATGTTAGTAAAGGCGTCAAGCCATGGATGAAACAGATTGATCTCGTCTCTGAAAGAATTAATCATTTTATTAAGCTTGCTTAGCCATGGCGATTTTTTAATATTTACAGTAGAAATACCGCTTCTTATATCCTCTAGCGTTCTTTTCCAGGTAAAGAGGCTAGTATTGTTTTCTGTAGGAAAAACATCCTTCGGGTCTAGCGCGTTGAATTCAATATTGCTTTCACGAGCCGCAAGAGTTGCGGTATCTTCAATTCCATTAATAAATTTAAAATCCACCAATGGCTTTTTAAGATAATCATTAAGACCTTGTCTGAAAGCAATAAGGTAGCATACAAGGTTTCCGCTGTCGACTGTGGATATATACCTTGGTTTTAAAGGCTTAAGGGTGCGTGTGTCATACCAGTTATACAAATGACCGTTCCATATCTCCAGTTTATCAATTGTAGACATGGTTCTTGATGTTCTCTCTAACATTTCATTTGAGCCGATATAGCCCATATCCCTGGCAGCAAGAAAAGACATAAGTCCAAGTCCTATGTTGGTTGGAGAAGTCCTGTAGGCTATGCCGTTAGGGGGATCTTCCTGGAAATTGTCAGGTGGGAGATAGTTGTTTTTATGATTTATGAACTCCTCAAAATACCTCCATGTTTTTCTTGATATCACTCTTAAATCCTTTATATCCTCTGGTGAAATCTGTACTTCTTCTTCGTCATAAACCTTGCTTATTCTGTAAGCAATAAAAGGAGAGGTGGACCATATAACCATTAATGGCAATGTCATTATAACAGACGAAGGCTTAATTATAGCTGAAAAGGCAAATAAGCCTATGGATATGGGAAGAGTAATATTCATTTTATTCCAGAAGCTTAATATTGAATTTTTCTGATCTCTTTCCACATCTGCGGCGGTTACCCATTCCAACATGTTTCTACGGGTTATTGTAAGCCTGAATAACGTCCTTAGGACGGCGTCTGTTACGAGGTAAGCCTGATAAGGGAGAAAGGCAAACTGCAAAGCGAGTTGGTAAAGATTGGCCTTAAGGCCTGAAATTACTGGTATATGCCTCTTAACCCTTACCTTTATAATTTTCGATGACGCAATGTAATCTATTATTGATGTAATTAGTGGAAATAACAAACAAAACATAGATAAGCCTAGCCAGAAAAGCGCTGATCCTGGCAATATGCTAAATCCAGCTATAATCAGCAGAGTGAGAGCAGGAGCAAAAAGACTTCTTCTTAGGTTATCCACTATTTTCCATATAGAAATGGCATTAAACGGGTTTCGTGTTCGTTTCCCATTATTGTCCCTTAAAGTTCTCCTGAGCCATGGCAACAACTGCCAGTCGCCTCTTATCCATCTATGCATTCTTGCCGCATAAGAGCTATAGCTTGAAGGAAATGAGTCCACCAAATCGATATCGGACGCAAGTCCTGCGCGAATATATGAACCTTCAAGCAAGTCATGACTTAAAACTGTATTTTCCGGAATAGCATCCTTCAATACCTTCTGAAATATATCAAGGTTATAAATACCTTTACCTGTAAATATACCCTCTCCAAAAGTGTCCTGATAAACATCGGAAATAGCGCAGGCGTAGGGATCAATGCCTTCCTGGCCTGTAAAAATTCTGGAAAACAGCGTCTTGTTAGCGCTTCCTATTTCAAAGCTGATATGGGGCTGTATAAGTCCATACCCGTCAGTAACAATTCCTCGCTTAATATCTATAACAGGCTTGTTCAACGGATGAGCCATGATTCCAATCAGCTTTTTCGCGCTATCTATAGGAAGCATTGTATCCGCGTCAAGTGTTATAACATAATGAACCTTTGGAATAGAGCTGATACTGCTGGACATATTTGAATAACTTGTATCTTTTGAGCCTGTAAGAAGGTTGTTAAGTTCTATCAAGGCGCCCCTTTTTCTTTCCCAGCCCATCCATTTATTTTGAAACTGATTGAATCTTCTATGCCTGTGAAAGTAATAAAAAATATCCGATCCATTATCTCTCCTGTATTTCTGATTAAGCTTTCTTACGCCATTTAGTCCCGCCTCAAGGATTTTTTGATCGAGGGGGCTTTTTTCATCAGGCGAGTCCTTAAAATCTCCCGCTAAGGCAAAGTATAAATTGTTGTCCTTATTGGCAAGATAATGGGTTTCCAGATTATTTAAAAGGTCATTTACCCTTTTTTCATCAGGAAGCAGAGCAGGTATTACGACCAAAGAACTAAGACTCTCGCCTATACCTTCCTTAAGATCTATTCTAGGGAGGGAGTCAGGTTTTGTTGTATTACAAAGAACCCAGTTAACTAAGTTTACTACAACTTCAGATACGGGAATCGTAACAATCAAACCTGTAAGAATGCACAGGGAAATAGCGTGTCTTGATGAAAGCGCGTATGAATAATGCATCAGGAAATAAACTATCAAAGCTCTCGCAAATAGTATAGAACACAGATAAAGAGCCGCAGAGTTTCTCTTTATTCTGGAAGACAACCTGCGGAAAAAAGAAGGGTTGTATTTAATTCTTTTTTCTAATTCAGATACTCCGTTTCCAATTATATAATATCCTACGTGTTTTATTCGGTCATCAGAACTCTCCTTTGCTGATTCCGATGAAGAGTTCTGAGCAAGCCAGATAGCTTCTCTTGCAATATGGATCTCGGTCGTTTTGGATAGGACGGCTAATTCCTCAAGTTTTCTTCTGTACATGCCTCTTGTAGAAGGGTCCATGCGGTTGTATACTTCATCAGCCCTTAAGACCTGTTCAACATTGCTTATTTCATCAAATATATATGACCAATCAAGGGAAGATATAAATCTGAGACTAAGAATAGAATTTCCTATTGACACCGAATATGCAGCTTGAATGCTGTGTTCTTTCTGAGTCATTTCAGATGTGCTGGAGCCATATTTTTGCAGGAGATCATCTAATGCGCCTGAGAATCTTGAATAACCCTTGCCTGATTTTCTGAAACGAAAAGACAGGTGCTCAATAAATGAGGTATTGATCTGCTGGGATGATTTTAGCATATTATCCAGACTCTTAACGAGTTTTAATGTGTTATAATCCTCACTTTTTAAAATGCTGTCAGCAAGCTCATCAGCGGCATGCCATTCCTTCATTGTATCTTTAAGCTTTTCACAGATGTTTTTTATACTTTCTATTAGAGCTATCCTCATCATGGCAGGCATGGCCCATATCTCTCTGTCCGTCAGGTTGTTGTGGCTCTGATAAGCTTTAAGATAATTTAAAATGATGTTTTCATTTATTTGCCCGCCTGTATGAGCGACTAGTTCAATGGCGATTGCGTAAATTCGGGCATAACCCTTTAAAGGTCCGTATTTTAAGGCGGGAAGCCTGAAATATTCCACACCTGAAAGATCTTTTCTTACTACCTTGACCTGTTCTTCGAGTATGTAAAAATTATCCAATAACCACTCAGCTGCAGGTGGAACAGAATTCTTTCGTCCTGCCGCAATATTCAAGTCCTTATAAACAGAACTTATAAAGTCGAAGTTTTCATTCATCTTTATAACAGGCCAGTTGCCATACTTGGAGTTATTTGAAACAGTATGATCGATAGCAATCTTTCTGGCATGTTCCTCAAGTTCTTCAGAGGTAAGAGAGGCATCATGCATCTTAATAATATGAAGCTGCCTGAACCTTTTTATATTCACCCAGAATAAAATTGTAAATACAGCGACAATTCCAATTAATATGATGGGGTTTATATTCAATGTCATTTAATAAACATCTCCTTTTAGCAATTTATCTCTCTTCTAGAAAATACTTATAGATGAAGTATTTTTAAAGACATTATGTTCTTATATTTTACAGAAATAGATGTTTTAATAAGTGGGATTATATACCATTGGGATAATTTGTGATTTATATAAATAGTGAAAAAGATTTTACATAAGCAAATAAAGTTAAAGCATCTTTATTTGCAAAAATAATATGGACAAGGAATTTTTTGAAACGACCTCATAATTCTTAAGTTATGAGAGATAATAATAGAAAAATAAAGGAGATGCAGCATTTTTGGATACTAACAGAGCAAAAGAAATAATTTCCTCCGGGGATGTAGTCCAGGTGTTATACCAGGGCAGTCCGGTTTGGTTGGAAAGTGTTAAGGATAATAATGTAGCCGAAGTTATAACACTGGACAGGAAGCAAAAAATTGAAGTACCGGTTTATTTGTTGGTAGAAAATAGTCCTGTAGTGTAAGTATGAAAAAGCAGCCTTGAGGTTTATAGGCTGCTTTTTCAACTTCTTGGGAAGTTAAGTATCTTTTGAAATAAAATATAAAAGACAACGATTTAATATATATAATTTTGATAAGTTTTTAATAATTTTTAAAGTAATTGCTTCTGATAATCTTATCAGCCAAATCAAGTCCCTTAATTGCTTGATTCTTTTCATTCTCTTTAAGATTTGCGCTAACAACTTTTTTATTTTCTAAAACAACAAAGCTTTTTT
>JAUZPS010000325.1 GCA_030705945.1 Bacillota bacterium | reverse complement strand
TTTTTGAAACGCCCTTATCTGTTGATAAATTTTGCTATCGGAAAGTATACAAGAAAGCGCTTTTTAACTATAATATTTATTATGTTAGAAAGCGCTTATTTTATAGCAATCTGATATTTTTATTTACAGCCAATAGAATTAGCTTTACAATTACTAATTTGAGGAATATATTTTAAAATCTATGCTAAAAAACTTCTACATTGTTTGAATCTACATAATGGGGTGTTTGTATGGAACTGGAGAGAATGCTTGCCATAATAATGTATTTATCATGTCATGAAAAAGTTAGAGCTAAGGAACTAGCCGACAAATATGAGGTATCGGTCAGGACAATTTACAGGGATATAGACGCCATATCACAGGCAGGTATACCGATCAGAGCATTTCAGGGCTCAGCTGGGGGAATTGGAATAGTTGAAGGCTATAAGCTTGATAAAAGCGTATTTTCTACAGATGATATGCAGAGTATCCTGGCAGGCTTGAAAGGGCTGCACAGTATAAACAAGGATCTGAAAACTAAACTCCTTATTGAAAAACTATCAGGTGTTGCCTCAAAATCTGATTATATGCCCGCGGGGAATGAGATTATTATTGATTTATCCTCTTGGAATAAAAATGACCGGTTGTCTTCGAGAATAACTGAAATAAAGAGAGCGATCCGGGAGCGTAGAATAATTAAATTCCTTTATTTTACGAATGGCAAGTTGACAAAAAGGAAAGTTGAGCCTTGTGTGATCCTTTTTAAAGATACTAGTTGGTATCTTTATGGGTTTTGTCTTCTTAGGGAAGACTTCCGGGTTTTTAAACTTAAAAGATTAAATAAGCTGGAAGTTACCGATGAGACCTTCGAAATGAGAGAATTTTCTGTTGACAGCGATGATTTGAATGGAAAGTTTGCATGTGATAAAGATTCAACTATAGTTGTAGTGTTTGATAAATCAGTGGAGTATTCAGTAAACGATATTTTTGGAATTGATAATTATGATGTTTTAGAAGATGGAAAACTAAAGCTGAGCTTTAACATGGGAATAAATGATTGGTTATTGGGTTTCCTGCTTGGCTTTGGCGACCGGGTAGAGGTATTGGAACCGGTGGAATTGAGGGACAAAATTAGGACTATCGCAGAGGGAATAACCAAGATATATAATAAATAGATTTTATTTATTCTGTAACAAAAGAATCCAATTACAAAGGTTTTTAAGACTACAGTAAATTTAATATTACAGTTTGATACCTATATTTTTTTTACTTATTAAAACATGACAAACAGTTGTCATGTTTTAAATGGTATCATAAATTATATTCAGCGCTGGAAAAATTTCATATAAAATACATAAAAGATTGGAGATAATTTATGCTTACTAAGTGCGGAGCTAATTGCAATGAATGCAGAGTATTCGGGAGTGAGTGCTCAGGCTGTGAAGAAAATTGTGGTAAACCTTGCTGGAATGAGTTAATTGGGGGAGAGAAATGTCCGATATATAAGTGTTGCGAGAATAATCAATTTAATAATTGCGGAATGTGCGGCTCATTACCATGTAAAATTTGGTATGAGCTCAAGGACCCTTCAATGAGTGATGCTGAGCATATTGAATCTGTTAATAGACGTGTAGGTATACTGAAAAACAAGTAAGATTCAAGGCGATGAAATATGGCAAAAAGAATACGCATTAAGTATTATGAATGTAAATAATTCAAATTTTCATTGCCATCGTGAAAATAGTTTTGTAAATAACTTATAAAGAGGGGATGATTAAAAATGGCTGCTGATAAAGCTTTGGATTACAAAAAGGAATATAAAGATCTGTACATGCCAAAGAACAAGCCCATGCTAATAACTGTTCCCGACATTAATTTCATAATGGTTGACGGAAAGGGAGATCCCAATAATAACCCAAGTTTTGAGAGCGGAGTTGAATTGCTTTATGGCTTGTCCTACGCCATTAAAATGAGTAAAATGAAAGGGAATAAACCGGAAGGTTATTTTGAATATGTGGTTCCACCCCTTGAAGGGTTATGGTCGGTTAATTCAGGAGAATTTTCTCTAGATATAAGAGATAACTGGATTTGGACCATAATGATACGGCAGCCTGATTTTGTAGATGAAAATGTTTTTAAATGGGCATGTGTTGAACTTAATAAGAAGAAAACTGAATTAGATATTAAAAGAGCAAGACTAGAAAGGTTTAAGGAAGGTTTATGCGTCCAGATCA
Organism: Bacillota bacterium; assembly: GCA_030705945.1. Taxonomy (GTDB): domain Bacteria; phylum Bacillota; class Clostridia; order Acetivibrionales; family DSM-2933; genus Pseudobacteroides. Next base: position 3,559 of record JAUZPS010000325.1, on the reverse strand, counting down.
TGCATAATGGTCCATATTCTACTGAACCTGAATCCATGAAAAAACTTTATGAATTCATTGGACAGGAAGGCTTAAAGGATGGAATCGGCATAGTCGGCAAGCATCATGAGATTTATATTTCAGATCCTAGAAAAGCAAAGCCTGAAACCATGAAAACGGTATTAAGACACCCGCTAATGAAATAGATTAATAAAGATTCTAATAAAGATTCTAATAAAGATTTCAATAAAGACTAATAGCGCTTTTAATATAGAAAGAATGAAAGGTCGCTACATAAAAAGAATATTCTGTGTAGTGACCTTTAGGAATCATGTCCTTAACTGAATTTAAATATGACCTTATGTCCAATTGCTTATGTTGCTTAACTTGTAAGCCTTTTCTTTTGTATCGTACTTGATAGTATAAAACCACCTGAATTTTTTAGGTGAATAACTTTTGCTCGACGGATATTTTATTCCGATATTTTCAACTATATAAACCTTATATTCCTGATTTTCTTCAAGGTACCCGATGGCATATATATCAAAGTCAATCAGTTTTTCTTTGATATTTTTGCTATAAAGGTTTTTTACAAGTTTCTTTTGGTCGTTGTACAAGCTGCTTCCTTTTAAAAGAAGAGCCTCGACCTTTTTGAAATCATTATTGTTAACTGCTTCAATAATTTTGTTTTCATAGGATTTCATCTGTTTTTGAAGCGCTGATAATGTTTCAGTGGATATATTGGTTAGAGGCTTTATTTTGTTTTTTATAACTTGTTTATCAAACGAAATCCAGAAGGCGCCTTTTGTATCAATTAAATCTTCTATTTGTCCATAGGGGATATCAAAGGATAAAAATCCTGCGGCATAAGATGTTAGTCCCCCTGGCGGAAAAAATATTTTGAGCGCATCCCTGGTTATTGTAAAACCTGTCGAATCAGTAATGGTTACCTCAAGAGGCAGTGAAGGGACATAAAATTTTTCTTCTTTGATGCTGTTGTTTAAGGCAATCTGATTTCTGATTATTGCTGTAAGTTTCTCTTTATATTTGGTATTGGGCTTAAATAAATCCTTAAGAGAATAAATTGCGCCTGTTTTGAGGTTTAAAGGGAAATCTCTCCTCCATGGCATGTCGTGTTTGCCTCCAATAAGATAGTCATAACCTTCGGTTTGTATGATTAAAAGGTCTTTATTCTGATTTATACTATAACCCGAAGTTGACATAGATTCATCTTCAGGGAATTGGGCTTTTATTTTCACTCTATGAGCAAGAACTTCTGAAGCAAGCCTCTCGTTGACATTTTTCTGAACTTTAGCGTCAGAAAGCCAATAAAATTCCGGATACTCAAAATAGGTATAATAATCAGGTCTATATTGAGTCATTTTAACTTTAATTCCTGATTTGAGGTTGTTGTCTCTGTCCTGTCTCCATATCAAGGAACCGTCTCTTCTATAGTATGATAGAGTATTGTCGCATTGCGCTTTTACAACATCTCCAATGAATTCCAAGGTTCCTATGCCATCAGTGACAGGGAGGTCTGTAGTTATGCAAGCATTCTTGTCAATAAAAAAGGTTTGGGTTTCACTGCAAACAGACGCATAACCATCTTTGAAGTTCTGGATGTTGTAATAGGAAAAATCACTTAACTGTTTTCCTGTTTTATCAAAGATTGCATTAGGGTAGTTGATATAGTTCCAGCCGCCTACCCCTTTCCTGTTAACTGCATATAGTCCTTGACCTATGTAAACGATACTTGTGTACTCAGGTTTGATAATATACTGGCCTTCTGTATCAATCAGACCATACCTTTTTTCATATTCACCTGTCAGAATAGCGACAATGGCTATATCATCTATGAATTCTCCGGCTTCGGCAAATTTTGCTTCAATTGCTATCTGGCCGCTTGAAAGTTTATATCCGAATTTTTGTGTTTTATCATCGATGAAGGTTTTGATAGAATTGCTTTTCTCAGATTCAATGGACATGTCATTTTTTAAAACGTTCCCTTTTTTATCAATGTACAAGACTTTATCATAGGTTTCCATTACATTAGCATAACCATTCGTAAAATATCCCGCAATAACGTATTTTGCAGGGATGATTATATTTCCTTTCATATCCAGATACCCATATCTATTCTGTGATTTTTTTATCTCAGAATACATGATCATTCCTTCAGATACGCTTTCAAGTTTGTATTTGCTGATGAGTACTATTTTGCCTTCTTCATCAATAATCTTAAAGCCTTTAGTATCTTCAACAATTTTATATCCATTTAAAAAATCATCTGTACTGCTTTCAAATGGGCCTAAAATGATTTTTCCAGCTGTATTTATAAAATATATAACCGTTTTATATGTTGTATCATAATCGGAAGATTTATTTGCTACTATTGCGACTCCCTTTTTGGAGAAATTGTTAACGAAGTCATATATAGGCGGTATGACAAACTCTCCATCAATATTTATAAAGCCCCATTTCTGGCTGCCGTTTTGGTCTGCGACCGCAGGTAAGAGCTGTGAATTGCCTTCGTTGGCGGAATATATGCTAAGTGAAGGCATGCAAAAAATTATACAAAGGATAAAAACAATTATTCTTTTCATAGCGGTTCTCCTTAAATATTATTAATAGCCCGACATTTGTAACTATTTTAATATAGTGGTTATTTTTAACATTTTTAAATGAAATGTGATTAATTATAAAACACAAGTTAATTTTACCATCTAACTTACTGAAAATGGTTAAGAAATAGTTAAGAAGAGACGGTATAAGAGTTTTTCTGGTAGTTTATCCTCCATGAGTTTTCGATGATGATAATGTTAATTATGACATATAAATTGGAAGTATATGTAGAAAATTTTGTTGCAAAGTTTATTAAATAGGTTTAATATAGTGATACACGAAGTATTAATTGGCTGTTGGTTTTGCTCATTATCCAACACAAGAGCATTTGGAGAAAACATAAGTTGTAGATTTACAAAACCAAGTTAATATTTAAGATATGGGGCTATAACTCAGCTGGGAGCACAAGCTATCGGTTGTGCAACCCCACAGAAAAATGAGACTTAGAAATTATAAAAAGCGAGAAAACCGCATGAATAAAGCGTTTTTCAATATATGGGGCTATAACTCAGCTGGGAGAACCCATTAGCTGATTACACGACCCAAAAGGCATTTGAAGAAACGATAATTGTAAAATTTAAATAAAGTCCGAGAAATCGGGCAACACGGGGCTATTGTCTAAAGGGAGGATTCTTGACTGGCAGTCAAGCAGTATGGGTTCGATTCCCATTAGCTCCACCAAAAAAGAAGCTCGTCGGAAACGGCGAGTTTTTTGCTTGCAATTTACGGGTATGTACAGTGCATTGCGTTGAAAAGATATCCAATACATATTTTGAAAAATACTATATACGGTCAATACGCTTACGTTGCATGGGATTAGGGTGGTGTTCCCCTTGGGTAGGGGTATAAATTGTATTGTGACACCAGGATAAAAATGTTTGATTTTGTTGAACGACTTATATAGAATTAAATTAACAAACCATTCACCAGACCGTATTAATAATATACTTAATGCCTA